>JAKEEN010000120.1 GCA_022616575.1 Flammeovirgaceae bacterium | reverse complement strand
GATAGTTGTCAACTTCAAGGCCCACGATGAAATTGTTGATATCTGCGTCTGGTGTTTTCTTGAACACGGAGTCCAATAGAGCTTTAAACCGGGTAATTACAACCGGATCATCGAAGTCCTTTCCATCCAAATCAGAATATCAGACTGCAAACTATCATTTGAGATTCTAAGTTCGGCTTCCATCCGGCCAATCGTGTCAGCTACAAAATCGTCATCGCGTTTAACAGGAATTACTGTGGTTGGATAAAGGCCATTAAATAGTATTGAATGGTGAAGGAACTGTCGATCGCGGTCAGTAACGCAGAAAAAATCGTCAGTGAAGATCACAACTTTTCCTTTATACGGAGTATTGTCAAACGTATGAACACTCTCCTTGTTAACAAAAAGTAAAGAATTTGGTACTGTCTTGATTTTCATAAAATCAACCTCATGAACCGGGCTGCATTCCTGGAACCAAAAAACATGATAAAAATCCGCGCGGTGAGGTTGGGTGATAATTTGTTGGTGATTTCTTGAAAGACTGGTCAGGTCAATTACCTCAACCTGAAGCGGCTGTCCCTGCTTGAAAAATACGTGCTTAATTCCCTTTTCCTTCGTCATCACCTGGTAAACTTTTCCCCACGACCAAAAGTGATATCCCCAATGCCATTATGTCCTTGAGAATAAAGAATTCAGTAACGGGCACACCATCAACGGCAGAGAATACTCCAGGGGTTGTAGCCAGAAAACTGAGTGTTATTAAAAACGTGCCAGCAGCAAGAAATCCACCTATCAAACCAGCTTTCTTCCAAAAGAAGTGGAGGCTAAGGGCAATGGCTGTAATTATTTCTATTGTTCCGATCAGGTTGGATACGCCCTGGACACTTGTAATCCGATAAAGCCAGCTCATCAGAAAACTGTTTTTTACAAGTGGCTCGATCGCTTTCGCCTCGGTGGGTGTGAATTTAAAAATGCCGATCCATAACAGCACTACGATAACTCCGGATACACTGATTATGTATCCAAGATTGTTGAAGTTTACTTTTTTCATATTATCAATTTTGAAATAAAAGTATGCAAAGATATTAACCCGTTTGTCGCATACTTGGCATTTACGGATAAATACCTGAGTCAGCGAAGTTTAATTCCGGTGAGGCCGTCTATTTGATTACCTGCTGTGCTTTATTCGCTATCGTCCACAAGGGACTTTACTTTTTCCTGTAACACTTGTAATAGACTTTCCTTAAACCAACTATTCTTTTTCTGCCAAATGTTATTGCGTGGTGAAGGGTGAGGTAAGGGTAAATAGCCTGGCAGATATTCTTCATAATATTTTACAGTTTCTGTTAGGGTTTGCTTACAACGATTTCCCAAATAGTAGTTCTGTGCATATTGTCCGATTAACAGGGTTATTTTAACATCTGTCACAGATTTTAAAAGTTGTGGATGCCAAAGAGGGGCACATTCAGGTCTTGGAGGCAAGTCACCTGATTTTCCTGTGCCTGGAAAACAAAAGCCCATTGGTATAAGGGCAAATATTTTTTCATCATAAAATGTCTGTTTACTTACTCCTAACCATTCTCTTAAATTGTCACCGCTGGCATCATCCCACGGGATACCGCTATTCTGAACTTTTTGTCCAGGGGCTTGTCCTATGATTATAATTTTTGAGGTTGTGCTTGCCTGAATTATTGGTTGTGGAGCATTGGGTAAAAAGTCTTTGCAAACACAACAATTTCTAATTTCTAAAAGCAGTTTGTGCATAAAAGAATGGATTTACTTGTTAGTCACTTTTGCATATGTCAATCCAATCGCTGCTCCAATGACCAATCCCACGCCAATGCTATCTAAAGCAGCACCGAAGATCATCCCTATGCCTGCACCAATGGTAATCCATTGAGTTGTTTTATTTTTCATAACGGTTTAAATAAAAAGCACCTGAGATTTTTTCAGATGCTTTTAGATTCAATATTGATTTTTTACTGTTTACTCAATTTCGCCCAATTGGCATCTGCTTTCTGTACTAACTCTTTGTGATTTCCTGCCAACCACAGTTGCTGTGCATCTACTTCCAAATCGTAAAGAAACAAGAAGTACTTGCCATCTTTCACTACAAATTTATTGGGATCAACTCTGAATTTTGCTCCAACGGAAACACCAAAAGCACAGTAACCACCATATTGAGGTAAATACTTTTTTGGATTTGCCTCAAAGGATTTCTTCTGATCCTCGCTTGTGAAATAATAGGCTAATCCATCATAGGTTACTTTGTATTCTTTTAATCCCTTTTGAGCAATATCCAAGTCTAAATACGAAACTGAGCTATAACCTTGAAGCGCTATTTTGCTGTCATCCGTGTTATGGTTTGCCTTAATATTCTGTGCAAAACCTAATGTTGAAATAAGTAGCGTAGCTACAATTAATGATAATGATTTCATAATTTTTGTTTTAAATATTTTAATTACTGATTTAATTATTCTGAATTTCAAACTGCCACTTCTGGTTTGTGTAAACTAACGACTGTCAAAACCGCTCCACCATTTAATGAGTTGTCCCTTGTAGGAAATTATTCTGTATACCCCAAGCTGATGGTCAGTTAATAGTGTGAGTATAAAAGCGGCAATGCCCGTTACTACCGATAGATACAAGGCGAGTGAATTAGACGTTCCCAACCCCAAAATGAATGGCAGTACCAGAAGTGAAACGGCAACAGGATAATCCAAGTAGGCGTGTATTTGTTTGGTTACAAATCTCATATCCTTTCCTTTTTTAAGATTTGAAATATTGTTCTTCTACAATCTGTCCATTTTGCCAAACTGTGCGAAGGATTTCATGCCATAGAATTTTACTTCCATCTTTCATATCAAAGTCAAAAGTAAACTCGGCAAATGACACGTTATCGCCAACCGAAGTGTTGTGCAACGTAATGCCATTTACTTTGGCAATGGCACCTGCAAAACCTTGCATTTTTTGTACCATTTCAGTTTTGTTGTTTGTGATTGTACCGTCAAAGTCAGTCGTTTTGGCGTTTGAAGCAAAATACTTTTCAGTGGCTTCTACAATTTGTCCTTTCCTTACCATTTCGTTTTTGGCAGAAAGGATTTCATTTAATGATTGTTCCATTTTTTTTAATGTTTTAAATTGTTTGTCAATATCGACAAGACAAAAGTCCTCCAATTTAGAAGCAATAAAAATGACCTAGTTCAAGAAATAAGATTGATGTAGTTCAACCTTTTTGGGTATTTTTATTTCTGATACGGGATAAGAACTCTGTTGACATTCCAAGGTAAGAAGCCAATGCGTATTGGGGAACACGTTGAACAAAGTTGGGGAAGTTCAATAAAAAATTCTCGTAGCGTGCTTCTGCAGAATGAGTGAGGTTAAAAAGGATTCTTCGGTGTTCAAAAGCAAGTCCTTTCTCAGCCATTATTCTAAAAAAGGTTTCGAATTTATGATTCGCTTTTTTAAGTTCTTGTTCCTTACTGTATTCAATTTGCAGTATTATGCTATCATCTAATGCAACTATAAAAAGCCTTGCAGGATGCTGGTATATGTAACTGTTAAAATCCGACACCCACCAGTTTTCAATAGCAAATTGAAGGGTGTGTTCTTGTCCGTCATCTGTAACTGCATAAGTCCTGAAAGCTCCTCCTAGAACAAATGCTCTATACTTATTGGTAAAGTTGGGTTGAACTATGAATTGTCTCTTTTTTACTTTGACCTCTTCAAAGTTTAATACAAATTGTTCAGCTTCATCATTTTCTAATGAAACAAAGTTTTGCACATAATCTATCAATTTTTTTTTATTCATCAGTTGGTTTGTATGTACTGTTCACTTCAGGTTTAAAATCCAACGTTCAACATAGGACGCAACCTCTTCCCAATTCTCTTGCCCGCAAATGTAGTGCGTTCGATCAGGAAACGACTTAAACTCTCGCTTGCTTCGCTTGTCCCTGTATGCATGGTAATTTTTCTCATTAAGTGAAGCTGGAATAATGTGATCCTTTTCACCGGCAATAAACAGAAGAGGTCGGTGCGGTTTGCTAAAATCTATCTTGCCATCTTTGCCAGTACTACTCCGTGCAATATTTCGGCTTTCGGGAACCACGTATTTGTCATATTCCACTTGCGTTTGCTCCAAGGTCATGGTGTTGCAGAATGCATAATGAAACCATTGAACCGATGGCAAGAAAACTGAGTTTCCCTTAAGCGGATTGATGGTTGGTAAATTGGCTTTAAGGAAACTCCACTCAAAACTAAAGATGCCAGCGGGGGGAGCGCTATCTATGCAAATCCCTGCCGCGCCTTTGTTCATCGAGATCAACTTCTGCACAACCAGCCCTCCCATAGAATGACCAATAAGTATAGGCTTTTCAGGGAGGGTATCAATGATATGGGCAACGCTCCCAACCACCTTCCGAAGTGTGATACCCCTTAAATTTGAATCAATGTTTTTCCTCAATATATCCGGCTCACCTTCATGAAATGGATAAGCTGGTGTGAAGCACTTAAAACCCTGTTGCTCAAAGTATTTTTGCCATTTCTCCCAACTTTTTGGGTTTTGAAATAAGCCATGAATGAAAACAATTGTTTGAGGAGTTACCATAAGCTAAAACGTTTTGATCTCGCAAGGCCACAATATATGCTTACCAGTGTCTTGAATTTAGCAAAAGTCTAAATCAGGTGTACTCCTTGTTAGACTAGCCCATACTTTTTTTGACAACCCCCTTCTCAACAACGTTCCGAACCATCGCAAAAAACCAGCTATTTGGAATCACGCGTCTCAAAAACAAGAGCATGGGTGATTGGCCGCCAACGGCATAGCGCAATCGAAAGGAATTATCGTTCGCTGCCTCAAATACCTTTGCTGCAACCACCTCCCCGGTAGGTGCATTTTTATAACCGTCAAGCATATTCTGGTGCGCTTTGGGCGCATAGTCTTTGTAGACATCCATTGAAACAAATTCAATCGCGTTTTCAAATTCTGTTTTAATGGCTCCAGGCTCAATATTTTTTACCCTGATATTGAACTGTCTTAGTTCATATTGTAATGATTCCATGAAGCCCTCAACAGCCCATTTAGTGCCGTGATAAATGCTATACAAAGGGAATGTAATTAATCCCCCCATCGATGTTGTTGTAATGATCGTTCCTCCATCCCTTTCCCTGAAATAGGGAAGTATAGCCTTTGTTACATTCATAACACCAAATACGTTGGTGTCAAATTGTTTTTTGATTTGCTCCTGGGTCATTGCTTCAAACGCACCAACTAACCCATAACCGGCATTATTGAAGAGCACGTCTATGTCACCAAATGTCCTTATGGTATCGTCAATGGCTTTCTTAATGGATGTCTCATCGAGTACATCCAGTTTAAACACTTTTATATTAGGATAATCTGATAAGTCGGCTCCCTTTTCAGGTGTACGCATGGTGGCGGCCACATTCCAGCCTTTTTCAGAAAAATACAGAGCGGTGGATCTGCCTATACCTGTCGATGCACCGGTGATAAGAATTGTTTTTGCCATACTATTATTTTGATGAGTTGTAGCTTGATTTAAAAGTAGATGGATACGCTGAAACCTACAACATTAGAGTAT
>JAKEEN010000119.1 GCA_022616575.1 Flammeovirgaceae bacterium | reverse complement strand
TAATCGTTAATCGTTAATCGTTAATCGTTAATCGTTAATCGTTAATCGTTATCTTTAATTAAAAATTAGTGATATGAAAAAGGTTGGCACTTTGATTATTCTGATGTCTTTAGTTGCATGGAGCGATGCCCGTCAAATTATCAAGACTCAAATTCATATTACCGTAAGGAATGAACTTGGCAACACTGAAGAAGGTGTTAGTGTGAGTCTTTATGCAAATGAAGAAGATTATAAAGCAGAAAAAAATGCCGTTGTTACCGGAACAACCGATGCTAAAGGGATGGTAAAATTCAAAGAGCTAAAACCTATTGCTTACTATCTCCTTGCTCAAAAAGGTGACCTCAATAATTTTGGAGGGGGCGAGCAAACAGGTAAGCTTCAGGAAGGCCGGATTAATAAAGTAACTGTTGTTATACAATAATTCAAGATTCAAGATATTCAAGATTCAAGATTCAAGATTCAAGATTCAAAGTATATCAATTTTTGAATTTTGAATTTTTTTAATTTGAAATCATTTAGAAGCAATCAACATCAATCCGAAAGCTACCACCACCATCCAAAACGTATAGGCGGATAATGCAGGAATGGATACAACGCCTAACTTCATCAATACACAAAGCAGTACAATCACAACGGCAATTGCTTTTAAAATCGAACGGGTTTTGTTACTCATAAGTCAATTTCGGGTTTACTATTTCAAGTTAAAGATTAACACTAATTTTGAACTTTCAAATTTGAAATTGATCGATGGCCGAGATTGGTAAAGATTTAAAGAAAGCCAGGCAACTTCTTGAGCAAGGGTCGCTGGTGGCCATTCCTACCGAAACTGTATATGGGTTGGCAGGCAATGCACTGAGCAGCGCGGCAGTGGCATCCATCTTCAAAGTAAAAAACAGACCTCAGTTCGACCCGCTGATTGTTCATATTCCTGACCTGGAGTCAGCAAAAAAATATGTTATTGAAATCCCGGGAGAAGCTCAAGAGCTATCCCAAAAATTCTGGCCTGGACCTCTCACACTTCTCTTAAAACGTAAACCTGTTATACCTGACCTCGTTACGTCCGGGCTGGATACAGTAGGTATCCGATGCCCTGACCACTCGCTCACCCGGCAACTTTTAAACGAACTGGACTTTCCATTAGCTGCACCCAGCGCCAATCCATTTGGATATGTAAGTCCGGTTACACCAGAACATGTGCAGGAACAACTTGGCAGGGACATTGAGTACATTTTAGACGGTGGACCTTGCACGATCGGTATCGAATCAACCATTATTGGATTCGATCAAAACAGTCCGGTGATTTATCGGCTTGGCGGATTGAGTGTTGAAGCCATTGAAAGTACTGTCGGCAAGGTTTCCGTTCAGCTTCACTCCGCTTCAAATCCCATGGCACCGGGTCAGCTTAAAAGTCATTATGCGCCAAAAAAGAAATTGATACTCGGAAACATTGATAAGCTCACCATAAAACATTTTCATGAAAAGGTTGGAGTGCTCTCCTTTCAGCAGGAGTATCCAGAGTTTCATCAACAGGTTTTATCACAACGTGGAGACCTGGACGAAGCTGCGCAGAACCTCTTCAACGCACTTCGGGTGTTAGACAAACTTCCTATCGATTTAATTATAGCAGAGCTTGTTCCGGATACAGGATTAGGGCGAGCTATTAATGATAGACTAAAAAGAGCAGCAGCTCAATAAATTCAAGATTCAAAATCACTGTTCGTTTAAAAATGTTAATCGTAAAGTAAATCTATAATTTTGTCTAATTAAGGCAGTTTTCGTAGCCGGTATCAAATGCAAGCCTCACATTTTTTCAGCTCTTTGTTTCGCTTCTCTGTCTTCAAAGAACCTCCTGTTTTACCCTCTTTTCTTTTGCATGCCCAAAAGAAAAGAAACAAAAGAAAAAGGCAGAACGAAAAAAGCCCATTCTACCCGCACTAACCGCTTCTTACGCTCTTTCCCGAATGGGCCGCGCTTTTCGTTCACTCCCACCGCACCTTTCCTTTAGTAAACGCATCAATTGAAAGATAAATAGGCGCTACCTCTCAATTTTTTTTACCGGACAGTAGTGATTCAAAATTTTAACGTTCAATATTGGATCACCTATGTCAATAATTTTGAATATTGAATTGGAAATTTTGAATTTAAGGATATGAAAAAAGTACTTGTACTTACCGGTGGCGGAGATTGCCCCGGGCTTAATGCCGTTATTCGTGGCATTGCCAAGCGTGCACGAAAGGAAAAGAATTGGGAAGTATTTGGAAGCATTGAAGCCTTCAATGGAATATTTAACGAACCTCAGGAAATAATCAAACTAACAAGTGCAAAGACTGCAGGCATTCACATTCGTGGAGGAACCATTTTAAAAACAACCAATAAATCTAACCCGATAAATTTCCCCATGCCACAGAAAGATGGCAGTGTGAAATTTGTAGACCGATCGGATGAACTTGTAAAAAAATTAAAGCAACTGAATTTTGATGCCGTCATTAACATTGGCGGAGATGGCTCTCAAAAAATTTCTAAAGTTTTGTTCGATAAAGGTATCCCGGTAATTGGTGTACCCAAAACCATCGACAATGACTTATCAGCTACTGATATCACCTTCGGGTTTCAGACGGCCGTTCAAATTGCTACAGACAGCTTTGATAAGTTAATTACCACAGCCGAAAGCCACCATCGTGTAATGATTATGGAAGTCATGGGGCGTGATGCCGGGTGGATTGCCTTGCACACCGCCATTGCCGGTGGTGCAGAAATTTGCCTGATCCCCGAAATACCATACGACATCAAAAAATTGGTAAAACGCATTGACCTCCGTTACAAAAATGGAAGGGGCTTTTGCAACATTGTTGTGGCTGAAGGCGCAAAACCAAAAAACGGAACCATGACTTCTTCAAAGGGAGAAAAGGGATCAGAGCATGTTCGCCTGGGTGGAGTCGCCTTCCAACTTTCTAAACAACTAAAAGATGCAGGATGCAAGGCCGAAATACGAGAAACAGTTCTCGGTCACATCCAACGGGGCGGTACCCCCGTAGCCTTCGATCGTATTTTAGCATCCCTTTACGGAGTGAAGGCAATGGAACTTGCTATCAATGGTGAATTTGGAAAAATGGTATGCTTTAAAAACAATACAGTTACCTATGTGTCGCTGGAAGAAGCCACCCGCGAATCGAACTTTGTTAAAAAAGACAATTACTTAGTAAAGGCTGCCAAGGGCCTGGGCATTACCTTTGGTGACTGATTTTTGTACCTTGCAGACTCTTAATGAGGTCTATGAAATTTAATCACCTGAAAGCCTTAGTTGTGGATGATGATGAAGCTGTACAACTCATCGTTAATAACCGCTTAAATTCTATCGGAGTAAAAAGTACCATTGTATCAACCGGTACGGAAGCAATTAAAAAACTGTCCTCTGAACCTTTCGACTTTATTATTATGGATATCAGTATGCCCGAGCAAGACGGTATAGATGCCGCACGCTGGATTCGCGACCTGGACGATGACAAGCGAAAAGACATTCCAATTTTTGCTCTTACCAGTTATTCTACCAAGGAACACACCCAGGAAATTATTGATGCAGGCTTTAATGCGCACTTGGTAAAGCCACTGCAACTGGAAAATCTTGTTGCCCTTCTCGAAAAATATTTCTTAAAAAAGTAATTCGCCAATACAACGATTCCAATTTTTTATATGAAATACCTGGACGATATCAATTTCTCCGGCAAGCGCGCTTTGATTCGCGTAGATTTTAATGTTCCCTTAAACAAATCATTCGAAGTTACAGACGATAACCGCATCCGGGCAACGGTACCAACATTAAGAAAGATTTTGAAAGACGGAGGAAGCCTCGTACTCATGTCTCATCTGGGCAGGCCGAAAGAAGGACCAGAAGAAAAATACTCACTCAGGCACACCATTAAAACCACTGAATCGCTTTTAGGCACATCGGTAAAATTTATCAAAGATTGTATTAGCGATGACGCGTTTAAATTATCTACAGCATTAAAACCTGGCGAAGTTTTGCTATTGGAAAACCTTCGTTTTTATAAAGAGGAGGAGAAAGGCGATCTGGCTTTTGCTGAAAAATTATCAAAGCATGGCGATGTTTATGTAAATGATGCATTCGGTACGGCTCACAGGGCGCATGCTTCTACCACTATTGTTGCTCAGTTCTTTAAAGAGAAATGCGCAGGATATGTAATGGCCGCAGAGCTTGATAATGCAAAGAAGGTAATGGAAAATGCCGAACGTCCATTCACTGCCATTATGGGTGGAGCGAAAATTTCTGATAAGATTCTTATTATTGAGCGGCTACTTGATAAAGTAAATCACCTGATCATTGGCGGGGGTATGGCCTACACGTTCTTTAAAGCTTTGGGAGGAAATGTAGGAAAGTCGCTGGTAGAAGAAGATAAACTTTCCCTGGCGAAAGAGCTGATTCAAAAAGCAAAAAGTAAATCCGTTGAACTTCATTTACCTATCGACTCAGTAATTGCTGATAAATTTGATAACGCAGCAGCAACTGATATTGCTAATAATAATGCCATCAAGGAAGGTTGGATGGGGCTGGATATTGGCCCGCAGGCCTCTGAAGTTTTTTCCCAGGTCATTCTTAATTCAAAGACAATTTTATGGAACGGGCCCATGGGCGTTTTTGAAATGGAAAACTTTTCAACAGGCACCAGGAAAATTGCCGAGGCTGTTGTACAGGCTACTGAAAAAGGTGCGTTCTCATTAATCGGGGGTGGTGATTCAGCTGCCGCAGTTGCGCAACTAGGCTACAGCGACCGGGTAAGTTATGTCTCTACAGGTGGGGGTGCATTGCTTGAATATTTTGAAGGTAAGGTTTTGCCGGGTGTAGAAGCGTTGGATTAGTCGCCCTTAAAGCACCAAAAACGGTTGGTAGAGTCATTGGAAAATATTATTATATTTGTTTTACTGTACTTAATTCTTATTGTCCTATGAACATTTTTGTTGCTAAACTAAACTTCAAAACCAGAACGGAAGACTTGCAGGCAGCTTTTGAAAAATTTGGCCAGGTAAGCTCGGCTAAGATCGTAAAAGACCGCGACACAGGCCGCTCTAAAGGGTATGGTTTTGTCGAAATGCCTAACGATGCGGAGGCCAACAATGCGATTGCTGCACTGAATGAAAAGGAGCTTGATGGGCGCGTAATCGTAGTGAAGCCTGCAAATCCGAAAACTGGTTCAAACGAATAATTTTTCGATTGATAAACTAAAGGCCTTGTAGTCCCGCCCACACAGCGGGACTTTTTTATATCCGTACATCTATGAAATGGTCGAAATTAATTGGTCTTTCTGCAGGCATTTTTGCCTTCATTTTAATTCTGATCGTAGAACCTTTTCTGTTTGTTTCTCCGATTGCGAATAAAGTATTAGCCCTTGCTTCCTGGATGATTATATGGTGGGTGAGTGAAGCTGTACCCTCACCTGTTACTTCGCTCCTTCCGCTCGTGATCTTGCCATTTTTTAACGTGGTTTCACTCCCGCAAACGGCTACTCCGTACGCAAGCCCCATCATATTTCTTTTCCTTGGCGGATTTATGATTGCCCTGGCATTAGAGAAACATCGCTTGCATGAGCGTATTGCACTTAATCTAATCAAACTCACCGGCACCTCCGGCAATGGAATTATTCTTGGATTTATGGCGGCCACCGGCTTTATCAGTATGTGGATCAGTAATACGGCTACTGCCATGATGATGCTGCCCATAGCTCAATCGATTATTCATTTGATCAAGGACAAATCAAAACAGGAGTTTACCCAAGAAGAAAAAAATTTCGCGTTGAACCTGATGCTCATGGTCGGGTATGCTGCCACCCTTGGCGGATTGGCCACGCTAATCGGAACACCTCCCAATGTTTTGTTTGTCGGATTGCTCGAACAATTCTACCATATCAAATTAAACTTCGGAGAATGGATGTTAGTGGGTGTACCCATAAGCATCATTTTACTTTTTAGCACCTATTTCATTACCACGCGAATTTTATTTCCTAATAAACTCAAAACTATCGAAGGGTCAGAGCTGCTTATTCATAATCGTCTTGCCGCACTGGGAAAATTGAGAAAGGAAGAAAAAATTGTCCTGGTGATTTTTGTGTTCACCTCATTCTTCTGGATTTTTCAACAGGCAATCAACACCTGGGTTCTCAATCAAGAAATTCTCAACGACACCAACATCGGCATGGCGGGAGGGTTGCTCATGTTTATCACTCCGGTAAGTCTTAAAAAAATGGAATTCATCTTAGCATGGAGCGACACCAAAAAATTAGCCTGGGGTATTCTAATTCTCTTCGGAGGTGGAATGTGCCTTGCTGAAGCCTTAAACAAAGTGGGCATAATACAAATTGTCGGTAACAGCATCGCGCAACAAAGCAGCTATGGCATTTGGTTTATCTTCGGATTGATTGTAATTACTGTTTTACTATCAGAATTGATGAGTAACGTGGCGTTAGTTCAGGTTTTCGTTCCCGTTGTTTTTGGAATTGCCAATGGACTTTCTGTCGACCCGGTTCTGCTTGCCATGCCGGTAACCCTGGCAGCCAGTATTGGTTTCATGCTTCCTATTGCTACCCCCCCCAACGCTATTGTATTTGCGAGTGGGCATATTAAAATCAGGGAAATGGTTCGTGCCGGTATTCTTCTTGATTTAGTTTCTATCGGAATTATCTGGCTGGCCTCGCTCACCCTTGTGCAATGGGTGTATGGAGAGTAAATCCAGTAAATACCTAACAGGTTATAAAAACCTGTTAGGCATGCCCCTTAGCTGGCTTGTTGTTTATTCTTATTCTCTTCAATTATATAAGCTGCCCCTAAACCAATACCTCCGCAAATGAACAACATAGCAAAGTACGGTAGTGGCGGCTCCATGCCAGTAGAACTCTCAAGTAAATAGCCCAACAGTAACCCTACACCACCTCCAATTAATAAAAGAGATGCCCTGAGTGCCCCGGAGGTACTCCGTTGTTTTTTTGTAAAAATGCTTGGGTCAACACCTCTTTCTATCATAGCCATTCGTTCGGCATTTTCAAATCTGCGCACATAAATGATTAAATAGACAATACCAATAATGAGTGCAATTGGTATAAATACAGCTATCATTTCCGGTTCCATAGTTTTTGTTTTTAAGATTTGAACCTATGACGCAACTCAAAACTGGGCGGTTACAAGAATTCTAAGAATTTAGAATATAGAATTAAGAATCTAGAAAATAGTAAGAAGGAATACCTCCGGACCCAGGATCAAGTATCCAGTAACGAAGAATCTTCCAAAATGTGTAACTTCATTTAACGCAGTGGCGTCCAAGTGTTGTCATGACTCAACAAGAAGAGTACGTACTCATCGACAGGATTTTGGCCGGAGAGAGAAATCTTTATGCCCACCTGGTGGATAGTTATAAAAGCTATGCGTTTACACTGGCTCTTAAAATTACCAACGTGCGTGGCGATGCAGAAGAAGCTGCTCAGGATGCTTTTATTAAAGCCTTCCATAATTTGCAGGGCTTTAACCGTGAGGCAAAATTTTCTACCTGGCTATACCGCATTGTTTTCAATACTGCCGTAAGTTATAAGCGCAAAAATAAAAGACAGTTTGATAGCATTGAGTCTACCATTATTGAGCACCGACAGGAAGCCGAGGGCAACCTGGAAAAAAAAGATAAGTCTAAATTTATTGCTGAGGCTATGCGTAAATTAAATGACGCGGACCAACTGGCATTGACTATGTATTACCTCCAGGAATTTTCACTGGAAGAAATTGCTGAAGTAACCGGCATGCAGGCCAACACCTTGAAGGTACGGGTTCACAGGGCACGACAGCGGCTAGCCGATGAATTAACAGGGATATTAAAACAAGAAGCACTAACTTTGTAACGGTATGAAAGCAATACCAGAAAATATCAAAATCAAACTACAGAACTACCTGGATGGAAAACTTACCTCCGTGGAAGCTTCTGAAATTGAAAAGCTGATTAGTCAAGACGAAAATATTAAACTCTCGTTTGACAATCTGCGCACCATTGACGCCTATTTAAAAAAACAAAAGCTGGTAGAACCTTCCAAAAATTTTACTGAGCGTGTAATGGAAGGCCTCGACAGCTACGCTGCCGGACGGTCTTTCTCTCTGAGAAATGGAATATTCTTATTGGTTGGTGTTTTAGTCCTCACCGGGCTTGCCTCCGTACTTATTTCTTTGGGCGTTTTTGACACAGCAAATTCCCTGAATCTAAATAACCTGGTCTCAACTAATTATATTAAGAAAGATCTGCCCACAATTCCCTTCAATGGAAAATTGATTATGAATGTGTTGATTATGATTAATCTTGCCATTGCTTTTATTGTGCTTGATAAGGCAGTCTTAAAGCCCTGGTTCGAACGAAGAATGCACGTTTAACTTTTGATCGGTTCTGCCCTATTGTTTGGGCTTTACTTCCTGGCAAGGTAATTTCCATTCTTTGGCAAGTGCAAGGTCGCCTTTCTTTACTTTCTCGATCACCTCATCACGCTTCTTTTGTTTGCAACCAATATCTACATACCGGAAGTTACCACCATCAACTTTGAAGTTGTAGTGACATGTATTGGATGCGGAGTGCTTACGCATACAAACAAACTCGATGTTTTCATTCTGGCGATTTGAAAACCCGGTTGAAAAAAAAACTATCCCTGCTAAAAATGTAATGATTGATTTCATAAAAAATAAATGTAGAGACGCATCATGTAGAGACGCATAATTATGCGTCTCTACATGATTAAAAAATTTAATACCTGTAATAATCTGGTTTAAACGGCCCTTTCACTTCCACGCCAATGTATTTGGCTTGCTCTGGCGAAAGTGTTTCTAATTCAACACCGATTTTTTTCAAATGCAGGCGGGCTACTTTTTCATCCAGGTGTTTTGGCAACATGTAGACTCTGTTCTCATACTTGTCTGTATTCGTCCAAAGTTCTAGTTGCGCCAGTGTCTGGTTTGTAAATGAATTAGACATAACAAAGGAAGGGTGACCTGTAGCACAACCAAGATTAACCAATCGTCCCTCTGCCAGCAATATGACCTGACGACCATTTTTCAAAGTATAAAGATCAACCTGAGGTTTGATCTCATCTTTGGCTGCATTCTTATTCAACCAGGCAACATCAATTTCATTGTCAAAGTGACCTATGTTACAAACAATGGTTTTGTCTTTCATGTTTTCGAAATGGCGGCCAAGAACAATGCCAAAATTACCCGTGGCTGTCACAACAATATCAGCATCTTTAACCGCCTCATCCATTTTCTTCACGGCATATCCATCCATTGCTGCCTGCAAGGCACAAATCGGATCGATTTCTGTAACAATAACCCGCGCACCTGCACCACGAAGAGAAGCTGCTGATCCTTTACCCACATCTCCATATCCTGCTACCACGGCAACTTTACCGGCCATCATCACATCGGTTGCCCTGCGAATAGCATCAACCAAAGATTCTTTGCAGCCATATTTGTTATCAAACTTTGATTTTGTTACCGAGTCGTTGATATTAATGGCGGGCAAAGGAAGTTTGCCATTTTGAGATCGCTCAATCAGGCGATGAACTCCTGTAGTTGTTTCCTCAGAGATGCCCCGAATACCTTGTACAAGTTCAGGATAACGATCCAAGACCATGTTGGTAAGGTCACCGCCATCATCCAAAATCATATTCAACGGTTTGCCATCTTTAAATGCAAACAAAGTCTGTTCAATACACCAATCAAATTCTTTTTCATTCATGCCTTTCCATGCAAACACTGGAATTCCTGCTGCAGCAATAGCAGCTGCAGCGTGATCTTGTGTTGAGAAGATGTTGCAAGAAGACCAGCTTACTTCAGCACCCAATTCAATCAATGTTTCGATAAGCACCGCGGTTTGAATTGTCATGTGGAGACAGCCTGCAATACGGGCTCCTTTCAATGGTTGTTGCGCCATGAATTCTTCGCGTGTAGCCATCAGACCGGGCATTTCTGCTTCTGCTAATGTGATCTCTTTTCTGCCCCATGCGGCTAGTGAGATGTCTTTTACTTTGTACTTGAGATTGGTATCAACTGTCATTTTTAAAGGATTTTCGCTGTTTAGGGCACAAAAATACCACAAAGGTTCGAGAAAAGGAATTAGATTTAACCTACTCATAGATCGACCAAATTCTTCAGGACTAAACCGTTTTTAGCCCTGTTGTAGCTAAATATTAATTGGGAGATGAAACCAGAAATTAAAATTGATGTGGTATCTGATGTGGTATGTCCGTGGTGTTACATTGGTAAACGAAGGCTGGAGAAGGCCATGGAAAGTCTTTCTGATAAATTCTCCTTTAAAATTGAATACCTCCCGTTTGAACTAAATCCGACTATGCCGGCAGAAGGCAAAAATCAAAAGACTTACCTCGCGGAAAAATTTGGCGGCCCAGAGCGTTACGATAAAATTACGCATCACGTTTCCAAGATTGCAGAGACTGAAGGATTGGATTTTAATTTTGACAAGCAACCTATCTCTCCGAATACCCGCCTCATGCATCGATTCATTATGCTGGCCAAGGATTTTCAAAAACAGCCCGAAGTGAAGGAATCTTTTATGAGAGCCTATTTTACAGATGGCGTTGATTTATCAAAAACAGAAAATGTAGTGAAGGTTGCTACTTCGGCAGGAATTCCTGAAGAAGCCGCGAAACAACTCATTGAACAAAAAGAGTTGGAAGCTGAAGTCATCACCGCTGAGCGAGAAATGCAAAAGTTGGGTATTACAGGAGTTCCGTTCTATATCATTCAAAACAAATTTGGTGTTTCAGGTGCACAGCCCTCTGAAACTTTCGAAAAGGCCATTGAAGAAGTTGCTGCACAAGGTTGAAAAATCCTATAAGTCAAAAATTTTAAAGTCAGAAAGTTGAAACAACTTTTTGACTTAAAATTTTTCATTTAATCAAATCTTCTTGCTTAATAATACTGGTCCACACGCTTGTCTTGCCATTATCCATGCGTGTCCAGATAGGGGTAATGATACCTTTATGGGCTGAGATATTGGTGTAATCACCAAAGAATGATCCCTCCGTTGGAGTAAAGGGAGACTCGCTGATTTTGACATTTTTGAAATTATTTCCCCCATCGGTTGAATAAGCCAGGTAAACATCTGTTTGGTTATCCTCATAAGCCCTGCGGTCATAGAAAATTACGTAAATATATCCGGTCGACTGATCAACTGTCATCCAAGGCATGAACTGATGTTTCGTTGAGCCATCATTGTTTACACGAAGTGGGGATGTCCAATTATCACCAAAGTTTGTTGAGCGCGAAAACCAAATATCAGTATTGTTCTCACCGTTGTGTTGATCTGCCCAAAGCAAATATAAAGCGCCCTGCATTCTTCCCTTTGTATTATCTGCAAGCAACACTGGTAAGCCATTGCTTCGGCCAAGGCCAGGGATATTCATATTCCACCCCCCTGCCTGTTTTGTAATGGCAACGTCATTTGTTAACCAGGTATTACCTTTATCATATGAACGATCTAAAAACAACAGACCCTGATTAGACCACGCTACAAAAATTTTCCCGTCAGGTGTAATAGCCGGCATTCCTCCCATTACCGTACTATCATTGTCAATGCAATCACCGGGTATTTGTGAAAGTTGGAAAGGTTTGTTCCACTTCTTTCCGTTTCCGGAGGTACTTAGGTACAAATTTGACCGGCAGTTAGGGTCCTTACTTCCATACGTATCAAACTGTGTCCATGCTACATACACGTTGCCTTTATCATCTGTAGAAGCCCAAGGCTTATCATTATCCTTTGGGTGACTCATCCCAATCGACTCTCCCTCGCTCCATGTCGATCCACCATCCGAAGATTTCTGCACAACAATCTGATCAAGAAGTTTTTCACTTTCCCAACCTTTTCCTTCAGGATCAGAAAGATGGAAATAATAAAAGTTACCCTTGTCGTCAGAAATGATAACCGGGTCACCATAAACGCCAAGGGGTGATTTTAAGCCAGATTTTTGCCAGCTGGCTCCACCATCTTGTGTTACATATACTTTATTAAGAATGGCCCCCGCTACTATATT
>JAKEEN010000118.1 GCA_022616575.1 Flammeovirgaceae bacterium | reverse complement strand
CAAAAACCAGGAAGCTGATTTGGACCGGATCGGGGAATGGTGAACTCACCAAGAAACCTAAAAACTCTGACGAAACCATTGCCCGCATCGTGACAAAAATAATGAAGGACCTTCCTTCCAATTATACCACTGAAACTACGAAAAATTGAAACTTAAAAAGATGAAACATTTAGCCATAGTAGTTATCCTTTTGATCAGCGCCATGACGAGCTTTTCGCAAGCACCTGAACAACTTCAAGGATTCTGGATAAACGAACAGGGAAACCGAAAGAGTGAATTTTACAAAGTTGAAAATGCATACTTTGGCAAAATCATCTGGACTGCACCCAACACAGAAAAGCCCACCGTTGGAGACATCGTTTTCAAGAACCTCAAATGGAACGGCAGGGAATTTAAAGGTTATGCCGCAACGCCTAAACAAGGTGACATTTCATGCACCATTTCATTTAAAAGCGATTCTGAAATTATAATTGTCATTAGCAAAGGCTTTATATCGCGCACCGTTGAGTGGACGCGAACGGATATTCAGGCAAGTAAATTAATTCAATAAGTAAAGAAATAGATTAAAACCAATGATTAAAATACTCACACTTTCAGCAGCCCTCTTGCTTTTTGGAAATATAGCTAAGGCACAAATTCAAAAAGAAGATTTTGTCATCGCTCAATCGGTGGTAAGCAAAACCAAACGAGAGCTTGTCATTCAGCATCTCGAACTTGATAACAGTGCCAGGCACGTCTCATTCTGGAAGCTTTATAACGAATATGAAGATAAGCGCATGGCTGTTATTGAGAAACGCTATTGGTTACTGAAGGAATATTCAGAAAAATATCATACGCTTGATGATGCCACCGCTGCTTCGCTGTCAGAAGGTTTTTTGGATAACATGGCTAAGATTGATGCGCTCAATAAGCAATACTTCAAAAAATTCAAAAAGGAAGTAGGTGGAATGAAGGCTGCTACACTCTTCCAGATTGAGTTTTATGTACAGACCGCTGTTCAAGCTAATATTCAGACGCAGATTCCTATTATTGGTGAACTACAAAAAATGAACTTGCAAAGAAATGAGGCTGCAGGCCTGTAATTAAAAAGTAATAATTCAAAATTCAATGATGTCATGGGATTACAAAATCTCATGACATCATGGATTAAACGGGCTCCTTTAACCGATGCTCCCAATTCTCTTCAATTGCATCCGGTTCTTGTAGTAGTTAAAAACAACGATGTAATCTTTCCACAGGCTCATCCCCAATGAACCATACGTATGCCATTCAGATAGCATGATACCAGTATCTACATTTTGCAGTACGAGATTATTGATGGTTACCTCTTCAGTATTCATTTTAACCCCGTTGATGCTTCCGTTGAGTCCGAAACCAAGATTTTGAATATTAAATGAATTGATTTTTCTTTCATCTGTGTATTTGAGCAACAATTCCAGTGAAGAACCAGTATCAATAACGAGGTCAAATTTCTGATCTCCCATCTTCCATTTTCACAATCGATTCTACTACGGGTCTGCAGTCCTCTACTTTTATTTTGATGAGAGTAAAATTCTCGCGTTGAATTTCCTGTTCGGCCATACTTAAAACCACTTGTTTATTTATCGGGTTGATCTCTACTTCGAATCGCGAGAAGAGATCAAATCCAATAACACCATCTACCTGTCCATTAAAACGTGTGAATAGATTTTTTTGCGGTACAATAACCACGGGAATATTAACACCCATTGCCTCGCCAATCACAATCGAATTACCAATTGACAAAGACCCGTGCACGGCTTTGCCGGAACCCAGGCCCGAAAATTGAATCGGTCGGGCTTGTGTCATCATAAATTCTTTCAGAAATTTTTTACCAAATAGAACCAGGTTTCGACAGCCTGTATCCAAAATCAGATTCACTTTGATCGAATCATTGATTAACACGGGGATCACCACCAGATTTTCCATGAACACAAAAGAAATGGTTGCTTTTTGATTGGGTGGTAGAAGGTAAAATCCTGCCGAAGGTTTCGTATTTGTGTAGGAGGAGGCCACAATTGCCACTGCAGTAAAGAGAGTCATATGGGCGAGGGTTGGTTCAGCACAATCGCCACAAGGCAGATACCATTCACCACCCCACTAGTCGGTTGATTTCTTATGAAGTGCTAAACACGACTTTCAGTAAAGAATCTCAAAGTTGTATTGAAAGAGGTGAATGAATCGGTAATTATAAGCACCCCGCATCACGAAGGATTGGTTAGTTTTTCAGTGTTTCGCGGAAGGAGCTGTGGTTCTTTTTTTGAAGAAACCGTGATTTTAAATCAATTTACCCCCTGCTGATAGTATCTTCTTACAAGTTGCTTGAGAAGTAATGTACACTTGTGTACAGTTAAAAGCCCGCAAACAAACAGGTTCGGTTAGGTATCCGGACATTCGTCATTCCTTGTTCGACACTTTTTCATTGCTTACATTTATATATGGAGCCCATCCAAGGATAGAAATCTGTCCTCGGTTGGGCTTTTCAATTTTTACAAATCCACGTCCCTTAAACCATGCCCTGATGATTAGGCTTATATTCCTTTCTTTATTCCTGATGGCTTTACCTTACACAGCGAATGCGCAATTGACAACGATCACAACCGATGGTAATTGGTCTAATTCAGGTATCTGGAGTGGTGGCCTGATTGGAGATACACCCGGTGAAGATGTAACCATGAACAACAATATTAATGTGACTATTCAAAATTCTGAATCGTATACCATCGGTGATTTGACCGCTAACAATAATAATTCAGTAACAATCGATGCAGGCGGAAGTTTAAGTCTCAGCCCCGGCAGTTTCTTAGCAGCTGGAAATGGAACCACCATAACCGTTAATGGAACATTTACTGTCAACGGCAATTTCACTGTTCAAAATAATGTGAACCTGATTGTTAATGGAACCATGATTATTACTGGCGATATTGATATGGGAAATAACGGAACCCTCAATGTTACTGGTGATGTCTCTATTGGTGGCGATTTTATTGCCGGTACCAACACGACCCTTAACATTGCAGCCGGAGGAACAGTTGATGTTGCAGGTAATCTGTCGGTCGATAACAATTCAGTATTAACGGGAAGCGGATCACTTTCTGTGGGAGGATCCTGCTCGGATGGAACCTCTTCATTTTGTGAAGATTCACAACTTCCCATTGAGCTGATGTTTTTTAAAGGGGTTGTATCCAATAGTTCCGTTATGTTGGTTTGGGCTACCGCTTCAGAGATTAATTTTGATCACTTTGTGCTTGAGCGATCAGTTGACGGAAAGGAATTTTATCCTATTGGTGAAATCAGCGGACATGGAACCACAATTGAACGACACGATTATTCTTTCGAAGATCGCCATCCCATAATTGGTGACTCCTATTATCGATTAAAGGAAGTTGACTTTGATGGCTTCACAAAACATTTCGATTTCATCCACATCGATTTCTTAGAAGAGAAGAAGATGACAATTTATCCCAATCCAGTTACCGGAGATCAGGTAACGCTCCTGTTGAATTTTATGCCTGATGAT
>JAKEEN010000117.1 GCA_022616575.1 Flammeovirgaceae bacterium | reverse complement strand
TCCGGCAAGCCGACACGACCAGCTCCTGCCGAACCTCCCCAGGGCCGGAAGGCAGCAAGGATAGGCGGTTGTAGCGGTGCGATGTTCGGTTTGCCTTTTTATTTTCCTGAGATCACGTATTTCTTCGTTGTCTCGGTTCCCATTGTTACCTTTGCGCATCTTTTACCTAACCACTAATTCATGAAGTTTTTTATTGATACGGCCAATCTTAACGAAATTAAAGAAGCCCACGATCTTGGCGTGTTGGATGGGGTTACTACCAACCCTTCGCTTATGGCCAAAGAGGGAATTAAGGGCGCAGAAAATATTAAAGCACATTACAAGGCCATTTGCAACATTGTTGATAATAATGTGAGCGCAGAAGTTATCGCTACTGATTATGACGGAATTGTAAAAGAGGGACGTGAACTTTCAAAAATAGACCCGAAAATAGTGGTAAAAGTGCCGATGATTAAAGACGGTGTAAAAGCCATCAAAACGCTGAGCAGCGAGGGCATTCGAATCAACTGCACGCTTATATTCTCTGCTGGTCAGGCACTGTTAGCCGCCAAAGCCGGAGCAAGTTATGTATCTCCTTTCATAGGAAGATTGGATGACATATCACATGATGGTCTCGACCTGATTGCCCAGATCAGGCTCATTTTTGACAACTACGCTTTCGACACTGAAATTTTAGCCGCTTCGGTTCGTCATACCATGCACCTGATTCAGTGTGCAGAAATAGGTGCTGATGTGGCAACGTGTCCGTTGAATGTAATTACCTCCTTATTGAAACATCCGCTTACAGATTCAGGGCTTGAGAAATTTTTGGCAGATCATAAGAAATCGAATTCATGATTTCAGGTTTCAAGTTTCAGATTAGTCGAATTCAATTTGGAATTTGAAACTTGAAATTTTATAATTGAATATGTTCTCGACCGACCCCGTAGTACGCGTTAAAGAAGCGAACATCTTTCAAGATCACAATACGGTGCTCGCCAATATCAATTTTGAGATTGAGAAAGGCGAGTTTGTTTTTTTAGTGGGTAGAACGGGATCAGGAAAGTCCTCACTGCTAAAAACGCTTTACGCTGATTTACCTTTACGATTAGGTGATATTGATATTGCAGGGTTTAATATCCGCGGAATTAAGGGTTCGCAAATTCCATTGCTTCGCAGAAAACTGGGAATCATTTTTCAGGATTTTCAACTTTTCCCTGATCGGACTGTAGCTGAAAATTTATCGTTTGTCATGAAAGCCACCGGCTGGAGTGACAGTGCGCGCATGAAAGCCAGACTTAATGAAGTATTGATGCAGGTCGGACTGGGTTCGGTGGACAAAAAAATGCCTCACCAGCTTTCCGGTGGTGAACAGCAACGCGTGGTAATAGCCAGGGCATTAATTAATGAGCCTCAAATCCTGATTGCGGATGAACCTACCGGTAATCTTGATCCTGAAGTTTCGTTCGGCATCCTGAAACTCTTTCAACAAATCAATAAAAGCGGAACTGCCATACTCATGGCCACACACGATTACGGATTAATTAGGAAAAATCCTGCCCGAATTTTAAAATGTGAAGAATGCAAAGTGTGGGATTCAGCAAAAGAAGCTTTTGAGTTGACTTCGGAATACTAAGCTGCCATAGGCTTCAAGGTACTAGTCACAAGTTGCAAGCCACAAGCTACAAGCCATTTAGTCCTACACAACCAAGCTTGTAGCTTGAAGCTAGTGGCTTGAAGCTATTTAAATGAGAACCTCTGTTTTATTCAACTTTTCTTTCTCCAGTTTATACAACTGCTGATTGAGTAAATCAACCCTCACTAAAAGATTCAGTTCCAATGCATCTTTTACTTTTTCACTGGGCCTTATTTTCAGTTCCTCTTTCAATACATTGTACATGGCCTCAAGCTGCTGGAAGTCGTGGGTGAAACCGTTAAGGCCTTCTCCTTTTAAATCGTGAATGAGCTTTACCTTTTCATTGATTTGTGCAGTATAGAAACTTTCTACTTCGGTAAATTCTTTCGCCACTAAAGACGCATCAACTTGTTTGGTTTCGGGTTTGGCTAAAAACAAATAAGCTGAAAGCGATAAAAAGACTACCGCAGCAGCTCGCCATAGCATGATGTTGTTCCAAAGGGATACTTCATTGCCCCAAAACGAATTAGAAATTCGCTTCCACACATTCTCTGATGGTTCATGGCTGTCAAACTCGTTTCTGTTTTGACGGATAAAGTCTTCAAGGTTCTTTTTCATAATTCTAAAATTTATTCCCGTTGATTTCACAAATAACCACAGATTATCGCGTGCTTGATCTGGGGGAATCTGTGTTACTTGCGGAAGTACTCAATATTTCTCTTAATTTATTCTTGGCCCTGTTCAATTGCGATTTCGAAGTCGATTCACTTACACCCAATATTTGTCCGATCTCTTCATGATCATATCCCTCTAATAAGTAAAGTGACAAAACTGATCGATATCCATCGGGAAGCTGATCAATAGCTCTCCGCACCCGTTCAACCGTAAGATCGTCAATGCCCTCATCAAAAGAAGCTTCCGCAATATCAATTTTATCATTTTCAGGCCAGGGATCCGCTTTTCTTGTTTTTAAAATGTTGATTGCTTTATTGATAACGATTCGTTTCAGCCAACTGCCAAAACTTGCCTCCCCCCTGTACTTATCTAAATTTCTAAATGCACTTATAAATGCTTCCTGCAACGCATCCTCGGCCTCATCTTCGCGACCGGTTATTCGCCAAGCCGCATTATACATTGACTTAGCGTATAATTTATAAAGATTGTAGTGCGCAATGCGGTCACCGGCCTTGCAACGGTCGATCAATTCCTGGTGAATACTTGGCACACTATGTTCCAAACTGCTTAGAGACAAGTTAAAATCTGAAAGGTTGCATGTTCGATGCTGGATG
>JAKEEN010000116.1 GCA_022616575.1 Flammeovirgaceae bacterium | reverse complement strand
TTTGGTCAAGTCGAGAGGATCAAGCTCGGTGTCCCCGGTTTTCATAATATTGAAAATGCGATTGCCGCTTCAATCGCAGCACATCAATGTGGCGTTGAATTGAAGACTATTAGGAAAGCACTTGAATCATACACTGGTGTGAAGCGGAGATTTGAGTATGTGGTGAAGGGAAAGAGAGTGATTTATGTTGATGACTATGCACATCATCCAACAGAGATTGAAGCTTTCCTCAAGTCAATGAAATCGCTTTACCCGAACAGAAAACTTACCGTAGTGTTTCAGCCGCACCTGTACACGCGGACAAGGGATTTTGCTGATGGGTTTTCAAAGAGCTTAAGCATTGCTGATGAATTGTTATTGATGGATATCTATCCCGCACGTGAACTACCCATAACCGGTGTGGATTCCGATATGATTTTTAAGGATATCACCAGTAAAATAAAGGTTCGTTGCGGGAAGAAGGATGTGATGGAAAAACTAAAAGGTATAGAAGTGGATGTCTTGGCAACGGTTGGTGCCGGTGACATTGATACGTTTGTTGATCCGATAAAGAAAATGTTGATTGAGAGATATGAAGTTTAAGTTCAACATAAAGCGGGAGTTAACAATTTTGACAATCGTGGCTATTGTCGTGTTTTTGATCGCGTTCACAGAACGAAAGCAGGGTAGTGTTTCCGTGCAGTCGGTGGAAGTTAAGCTTGTGAACGTTCAGGAAAATCATTTTCTCGATGAGGATGATATTCTCAGCCTGATGCAGTTTAACAAGTCAAACCTTCAGGGCGCGAGTGTCAGCCAGATGAACCTGAAAGAGATTGAGAAGCGAATCAAGCAAGATCGCTTTGTAAAAGATGCAGACTTATATTCTGACCTGAAGGGAAACCTGGTAGTAAAAGTAGAACTGCAAAGGCCCATCACCAGAATTGTGCGGAACGATGGACCTGACGCCTACATTGCTGAAGATGGAACTGTTATGCCAGTGTCTGATAAGTTTACTTCGAGAGTGGTACTGATTAGTGGTTCGTACGTAAGAGAGCTTCTTCAAATGGAGAATCTGAATAAGTCGGAAGTAGGTAAAAAGATTATGGAGATTGTAAGTCTTATTAAAGAAGACGATTTCTGGAAAGCACAGATCACTCAACTGGATATTGATAGCCAGACGCGAATAACGATGCTGCCACAGGTGGGAGATGAGAAAATAGAATTTGGCGTGCCTGATCATATCGAAATGAAGTTTAAAAAGCTTATGATTTTCTATAAAGAGATTTTGCCAGCCCGCGGATGGAATAAATACAACCGGGTAAATATTGAATACGAAGGACAAATTATAGCTGAATAGTATTGAGTAATGAGTATTGAGTATTGAGGACTAGTAACTAATGACTAATGACTAAGGACTAAATAAGGAACAACCACTAAAAAATAAAGACATGGAACAGGACAAAATAATAGTAGGGCTCGATATCGGCACAACAAAAATCTGTGCTATCGTAGGCCGCAAAAATGAATTTGGCAAACTTGAAGTGTTGGGAATTGGCAAAGCTGAATCAGAAGGTGTTGTCAAAGGAATTGTTTTCAATATTGATAAAACAGTTTCAGCCATTCAGAAAGCAATCAAAGATGCCAGCGACCAATCAGGTATTGATATACAGGTTGTGAATGTGGGCATTGCAGGCCAGCATATCAAAAGTTTTATTCAACATGGTGGACTCACCCGGTCTTCGAAAGAAGATGAGATCGCCATTGACGATGTGGAGAGACTGACCCAGGATATGTATCGTATGGTAGTGCAACCCGGCAGCCAGATTATTCACGTAATGCCCCAGGATTACATGGTCGACTACGAAGAAGGCATTAAGGAACCTGTGGGTATGTCGGGTGTACGTCTGGAAGCAGATTTTCATATCATCACTGCGCAGACCAGCGCCATTAATAACATAAACAAGTGCGTGCGCAGAGCAGGGCTTGAGATTGAAGAGCTTATTCTTGAACCACTCGCATCAAGTCTTTCAGTTCTCAGTGAAGAAGAAAAAGAAGCCGGGGTTTGCCTGATTGATATCGGTGGCGGTACAACTGACATAGCTATTTTCCATGAAAACATAATTCGTCACACAGCCGTAATTCCGTTTGGAGGCAACATCGTAACAAACGACATCAAGCAGGGATTGATGTTGTTACCAATGCAAGCGGAACAGTTGAAAACAAAATTTGGTAAGGCAATTTCTGAAGAAGCAAGTCCGAATGAGATTGTCTCAATTCCCGGCATTCGCAATCGTTCTCCAAAAGAAATATCCATAAAGAACCTTGCGGGCATTATTCAGGCGCGCATGGAAGAGATTATTGAACTGGCTCACATGGAAATTATCAGTTCAGGGTGTGAGAATAAATTAGCCGGTGGAATTGTAATTACTGGTGGCGGTGCACAACTCAATGGACTAAAACAACTCGTAGAATACATGACCGGCATGGATACGCGCATCGGTTATCCGAATGAACACCTGGGTAAAAGTGCTTTTGATGCTGTGAAGAGTCCAATGTATGCAACCGGTGTTGGCCTTGTATTGGCTGGTTTCCGTTCCCTGGATGAACGTGAAGACCGCTACAAAGAAGTGCGTGAGCTTAACAAGGTAATTAAGGCAAAGAAACCAGTCTCCTCATCAAAGAATTTTTTCAACGATATCATAACAAAAACAAAAAGTTTACTCATCGAAGATCTTGATGATAAAAACGAGTACTAAAAATGATCAACCACTAAACCCATAAGTCATGTTCGAAAAAGAATCGTATAAGTTTGACATCCCCCGAAGCTATGCTTCTGGTGTACGGTCAATCATCAAGGTGATTGGCGTGGGGGGTGGAGGCAGCAATGCTGTGAACCACATGTTCCGCCAGGGAATTAAGGATGTAGAATTTGTGGTGTGTAATACCGATAACCAGGCGCTTAACAGCAGCCCGGTTCCATACAAATTACAAATTGGTGCCAACCTTACGGAAGGATTAGGCTGCGGTGCTAACCCCGACATTGGTAAAGGCGCTGCTGTCGAAAGCAAAGATCATATTCGTGAAATGCTTCAGGGCACTAAAATGATTTTTGTTACCGCAGGTATGGGTGGAGGTACCGGTACCGGGGCTGCACCTGTAATTGCGAAGATTGCGAAAGACATGGACATCCTTACTGTTGGTATTGTAACCGTTCCATTCTCATTCGAAGGAAAAAAGAAATCTGCGCAGGCACAGTTTGGAATTGATGCTCTTCGCGAGAATTGCGATACCGTGTTAGTAATCCTTAACGATAAGCTCAGGGAGATTTATGGAAATCTTTCTATCGGCCAGGCATTTGCACAAGCTGATAATGTATTGACAACTGCGGCCAAAGGAATCGCTGAAATTATAACACTCGCAGGTCATGTGAATGTTGATTTCCAGGATGTGCGCACGGTGATGTTAAATGCAGGCGCTGCTGTGATGGGCACGGCTGAGACTCGTGGTGAGAATCGCGCTCGCAAAGCGGCTGAAGGTGCGCTGGCATCTCCGCTTCTTGACAATCGCGATATTATGGGGGCTAAGAAGATTCTCCTCTCCATTATCTCTGGAGCAGAAGCAGAATTGCAAATGGATGAACTCACTGAGATTTCAGATTATATACAAGATCAGGCCGGAACGGAGGCTGAAGTAATTTTTGGTCACGGTGTTGATCCGGAGTTAGGCGACCGAATTCGTGTTACCGTGATTGCTACGGGGTTTGATGCCGAAGCAGCAAAGCATAGAAAGCAAGAGCCGGACTCTAAAAAGGTACATGACCTTGATCGTTCACAGACCTGGCTGTTTGAATCTGATAATTCGATTAACTCAGTTCAGGATTTTGAGCTGAAAACAAAAGACAGACCTGTACTTGATCCGAAGCATGAAGAAAAGAAAGAAGAACAGGAAAGTGAAAAGGAGTATGCGTTTGCAAATTCATTCGAACCAAGCTCCAATTTTGAAGAAGAAGAAAGTTTGTTTGGCGATGTTGATGATGACTTCGATCAAAGCGACAAGTACAGCGATCAGGTAATCAATGATGACGGTATGATGGAGGTGCGTTCGTTGAAACAGCGTCTTGAACAGGAAGCTAAGAAGAGAAAAGAGCAGTTGAAGAGCAACAAAAAATCGGAAATGACGAAAGAAGAGTTTAACGAAAAGTGGTCATTACCGGCTTATCAGCGAAGAGGGGTTAAGATGAATAACGTGCCTCACTCTTCAGAGCCTTTCATTTCCCGTTACAATTTGAATGATGACAATAATTTATTAGGCAACAATAAGTTTTTGCATGATAATGTAGACTGATGAGTTGATTCGGTTATTCGTTGATTCGTTGATTTTCTTTCCCACACACAAATCACCCGACCCACACCCACGAATAACTATTAACGAAGAACAAATAACGAACGAAAGATATGGCATTGCGACACGACTGGTATTTTACTCCATTCGTAGTGGTTGTTGGTTGTAAATATTTTTTGCCGGTGTCGTAATGCCGCATTTCAACAGTTGGGTGAGTAGCCCGCTGATTTTTTAAACTGAGCCCCCATTCATGGGGGCTTTGTGCTTTCCTGAACCTATTCTAACTAATTGATTTATAGTGTGTTTGATGCCATGTGTATGAATTGGCCTCAAACTTGTAATACTCCGGTAGCAACTTCACACTCAAATCCTCTTGCTCACACCCACGATTAACTATTAACTGATAACTATTATGAAAAAGTTATTACTTATTGCACTGGTACCTTTCATATTGTCATGCGATGTTTACTTCATCGAGCCGGTCTATGACTCACGCGACCCTGTTGTCGGCTATTACCAGGTAGATGAATATAGTGAGACGTACAATGAGGTAACGCACTATACTATTCACATTACCAAATCGAGCACTGGCAGCGAAATTTATCTGAACAATTTTTATGGAATGGACTTACGTGTTCGCGCCTATGTGGAGAGAGATAAAATTACCATCCCATTTCAAACAAAGGGTGGATATGAAATCCAGGGTGTAGGTACTTACTATGGAAGTAGCATTGAACTTAATTACAGTGTAAAAGACATTTATAGTTGCGCCTGCACCGATTTCTGCGAAACAACTGCGTGGAGAGACTATTAAAGTCTATTATAACCATTCAACATAAGGGCCACGGTATTTACCGTGGCTTTCTTATTTTTGTATATGAACCGAATCGACCGCCTTACCGCAATTCTTATTCAACTTCAAACAAAACGTGTGGTGAAGGCTGAAGAAATTGCTGACCGGTTTGAAATCAGCTTGCGTACGGTGTATCGTGATGTGAAGGCTCTGATGGAGGCCGGTGTGCCCATTGGTTCTGAAGCTGGAAAGGGATATTTTATTGTAGATGGATACCACCTGCCCCCGGTCATGTTCACACAGGATGAGGCAAGTTCAATGTTGTTAGCCGGCAAACTGGTAGATAAAATGGCCGACAAGTCGGTGAGGGCTGCTTACGAGTCCGCCATTTTAAAAGTAAAAGCAGTGCTTAACGAGTCCGAGAAAGACCATCTGGAGAATTTACAATCCCACATCGAAGTGTTTCTCCGGTCAAAATATGAGGTTAGAGATCCGGATGAATTTCCCGATCATTTTATGACGGAAATTCAACGAGCGGTAGCTAAAAAGGAAGTGTTGCGAATCGAGTATGTCAGTAACCAGGAAGAATTAACACATCGTGAAGTAGAGCCAATCGGACTATATTATTATAGTATGTCATGGCACTTGATTGGCTGGTGCCGGTTAAGAAATGGCTATCGCGATTTCCGTTCTGACCGAATCAAGAATTTGGTGAACACAAAGGAGAATTTCGATAGCCGAAATATACTTTCCCTTCAGGAGTATTTTCAGTCCATGTTTCAATCCAATCAATCCCTTGTTAAGACGGTGGTTGTTTTTGAAAAATCAGCCCTCCACGGAAGACCCATCTACGGAAGTATTAGTCAAACAGATTTGGGCGACAAGATTCGGGTGGAATATATGATGGATAATCTTGAGTACATGGCACAGTGGTTGGTAGCATTTGGTTCAAAAGTCAAAGTGGAAGAACCACCTCAATTGAAAGTAATTTTGAGAGAGTTGGCTGAGGAATTATTCCTTCACTATACAAGTGAGCTTCCGATACACAGTTCCAAACCCTGAATTGCTTCTCTGCTGACATAGGGTTGTCAGTGCTTCGAAAAATATTTTTTAAAATTCGAAAACTCTTGCCATAGGGCTGTCATGCCCCATTCGTTGATTAGCGTAAACATTCACGGTTATGGTAATCAAAGAAGTAAAACCCATCAATTTTCTGTTTTTCAGAACAGAAGCGAAAGTGAGTGAACTGGGTAATCTTTTGCCTGTTTCCAGGAAGCTTTTTAAGGAAGCGGTGGATAAGAACTTAAGCATAACGGGTCCAGTGCATTGGCACTATTTCGGTTTTGAAGGTGACGAAAACAAGCCATTTACATTAGAGATTTCGTTGCCTGTTGCCGAAGTTCTCAGCGACTACGATGGAGAGTTTCATTTCAAGCGTTCGGAACCGTTTAAGTGTGTTTCACTTTTTCACGAAGGCAGCTGGAACAGCCTTCCTGCCAGTTATGGAAAATTGATGAGCTTCATCCAAACACACCATTTGCACCCGGTTGCCAATAACCGTGAGATTTATGTGAATGCCGATTTTGTACACCCAGATGCTAATGTTACCGAGATTCAAGTTGGAATTAAATGAGAAAACAATGAGAAGAATCATACTCGTGATTGTAGGAGTATTTATAGCAATCATTGCATTGCTTGTTACGAGTGAAACGCACGCTCAAGATTCTCACATTAAAAATTCGAGACCTATGATTTACCAGGATATTTACCCGGTTTTTATTACCAGAGATTTAACATCATCTAAGGATTTCTATACTCGTTGGTTTAATCTTCAAGTTGCCTTTGAATCAAGTTTCTTTATTTTACTCATTTCAACCGGTGAGAGGCCCTGGAGTGTTGGATTTCTTAATGAAAGTCATCCTTCATCTCCTCCATCAAATCCAGCCATGAACGCACAAGCGGGTGTTTATCTAACCCTGCAGGTTGAAGATGCGAAATCGGATTTCGAAAAGCTTAAAGCAGCTGGTCTGAAGATAAGTTATGCACTAAAGGATGAACCATGGGGCCAACGAAGGTTTGGTGTGGTTGATCCTAATGGAATGTATGTGGATGTTGTTCAACAGATTGAACCTGCCAATGGTTTTTGGGATAAATACATGACCGATAATTAAAATTTTTGTAACATGGAGATACTTGTTTTCAAAACTTCTGTTGATTCAGCCGATCGTGTGAAAATGTTAAAGCCTGCACTTGACCTCGCTGTGGGAAAGGGACAATGGAATTTTGCATTAGATGACAGGGATAAGATTTTAAGAGTAGTATCCTCAACGGCAAATCCCCAGACTACCATCAGCCTTCTTATCGAGAATGGATTTAAGTGCAGTGAGCTCACAGATTAAAAAGTGATATGAGAAAAGTAATCCTTGGTTTAGCCGTTAGTCTTGATGGCTTCATTGAAGGGCCGAACGGGGAGTATGATTGGTGCTTTACCGATCAGGATTATGGTATGAAAGATTTCATGAAAAGTATTGATGCTATTTTCTTTGGCAGGAAAAGTTATGAAATGAGGATGAAGTCTGATGCAGGAGGGAAGAATCCGATTTCAAAGATGAGTTACGTTTTTTCTAACACCCTTCAAAAAGCGTATATGGGTGCTGAACTTATTTCAGGGAACATTGTAAAAAGTGTCAATGAACTAAAGGCTATTCTGGAGAAGAACATTTGGCTATTTGGAGGTGCCGAGCTTACCACCTCATTCATAAACGCTGAGTTGATTGACGAATATTGGCTTGCAGTTCACCCGATTCTCTTGGGTGCTGGTAAACCCTTATTTCAACACATCAGAGAAAGAAAGAAGCTTTCGCTGATCGATTCAAAATTCTATGACAGTGGTTTGGTTTCATTACGATATCAACACAAAAAATAAATGATGAACGATAAACACATAAAATTATGAGCCAACTTATTCTGACGAAGTCTATTTCTATAAATGCATCCAAAGCCAAAGTATGGGAGGCGCTTACGAATCCGGAATTGATCAAAAAGTATTTCTTTGACACGCAAACAGAAACAGACTGGAAAGTAGGAAGTCCGATTTTTTATCGAGGAGTCTGGGAAGGTAAAGTTTATGAGGATAAGGGAACCGTGCTTACCAACGAGTTTTTAAAAAGAATCCGCTACAATTACTGGAGTTCATTTAGCGGCAGGCCTGATGTTCCTGAAAATTATGCGATAATATCCTACGAACTGGAGGAAAGGAAGGGCGTAACAAGACTGACGGTTACGCAAGATAATATTGAGAATGAGGAACTGCGAAAACACAGTGAATCTAATTGGGGACTTGTGATGGATGGAATGAAAAAGTTGGTGGAACACGAAATGTAAAGTTACCGGGCCGTTTGCTCTTGAGCGGGGGAATGATCAACTTTATTCAATCAATTTTGGCTTATGAGTGAGGAAGAGAATTTAATTCACACGTTTTACAATGCATTTCAGAAGAACGACTATGCTACGATGCAATCCTGTTATCATAAGGAAGCAACCTTTTCAGATCCGGCATTTCAAAACCTGAATAGCAAGGAAGTGAAATCGATGTGGCAAATGCTGATTACTTCAGCCAGAGATTTAAGAATTGAGTTTAGCGATGTTCGATTTGATGGCCGGTTTGGTTACTGTTACTGGCAGGCTTACTATACGTTCTCAAGAACAGGCAGGTTCGTTCATAATCGCATTCATGC
>JAKEEN010000115.1 GCA_022616575.1 Flammeovirgaceae bacterium | reverse complement strand
ATCGAAATGGCAGCGGAAACGATGCAGACTTAAGTCAAATCAATTTGCAATCGGTAGAAAGAATTGAAATTGTCGAAGGACCCATGGCTGTGAACTACGGTGCGAATGCGTTGGCTGGTGTCGTTAATATTATTACTTCGAAAAGTACTCCTTATAAGGGCGAGGTTCTGGCTTCCCTTCAGGAAGAATCAGCAGGAAATAAATATGGGTTATTTGAAGGAAGGCATATTCAACATGTCGGTGTCAAACATAATTTCTCACCCACCTGGCTTGGCCAACTTAATCTTTCTAAAAATAATTTTTTAGGATATAACGATAACCGTTCCGGAAGTTTAACAGAATGGAATCCAAAAGATCAATGGATAGTGGGCGGACTGGTGAAACACAAATTTCGTAAGCATTCCCTATACTACAAAGTGGATTATCTGAATGAATTAATCCATGACAAAGGCTCCATCGATGTTTTTAGCGGTTATGCATTTGATGAAGAATACAAAACACATCGCATCAATCATGTTCTGAATGCTGATGGCCGACTTGGTCAGGCTACCTACAACCTCGTTTTTTCTCTTTCTGATTTTGAAAGAATCAAAAAGAAATACTCGAAAAACATGAACACAGGCGAAGAAACATTGACCATAGGTGCTGGCGATCAGGATACGAGCACATTTCAAGCGGTTGTGATACGGGGAACGGTAACAAGAAATATTAGTTCCGATATTTCACTTCAAAGCGGTTACGATATAAATCTGGAATCTGCTTCAGGAGGAAGGATTGCTGACGGAAATAAATCAATGAACGACTTTGCTATCTTCTCTTCATTGGAGTGGCTTCCTTTAGCAAGACTAAAACTCAGGCCGGGATTCCGGTATGCTATTAACTCAATATATAAAACACCCTTTCTTCCTTCGCTTAACATCAAGTTTGATTTAACACATTCGCTTTCTGTTCGGGCGGCCTATGGAAGAGGATACCGGGCCCCTTCATTGCGGGAATTATATTTTGAATTTGTTGACTCTAACCATCGCATTTTTGGAAATGAAAACCTACAACCAGAGAAGTCGCACCACGTTGATCTCTCAATCACGAAGGAACTGAAGTTAAAAACAGCTTCTTTCGAAGTAAAGGCCGGTGCCTTCTTTAATGATATCCATAACCGGATTGACCTGGGTGCATCATCGAATGGCACGGATGCAACGTATATCAATGTTTCGAGTTATCAATCTATCGGGTTTAGCACAGAGCAAAAAGCCGAATGGAAGCGACTGACTTTTAGTACCGGCCTTGCCCACATCGGCCGTTATAATGAAGGCTCTGAAAATTCACCTTCATTGCGAAGGTATTTCTTTTCCCCTGAAGTGAGTGCTGCCGTTGGTTACCATTTCGATCAGCTCGGGCTGGCCTTGAACCTCTTCTATAAATATAACGGTAAACTCAGAATGTACATTTTGAATACGGATAACTCGGTTGCTATCGGGCAACTGGATGCGTATCACTGGCTTGACTTTACGGTTTCCAAAAAACTAGTTAAAAATTTTGATTTAACAACCGGTGTTAAAAACCTGCTGGGAGTTAAACAAATCAGCAATACAAGTCAAAACGGAACGGTTCATACAAACGGATCATCGCAACCTGTTTCATACGGACGATCTTTTTTTATGTCAATTAATTATTCACTAACCCTAAAACAAAAACAATGAGTATATCAAAATCAATTCAATTCAGCCTGTGCCTCACAGCATGTGTTTGTATTTCTTCGTGCGATGAAGATGATACAGGTGCACTACCAATTGTTACCGGTGCCACTATTAATGCCGAAGTAGGAGGTGCAACTCAACCGAACCAGGTTTTTATCGACTTCTCGACAGGTAAGCAAACAGCCGTTGACCGAAGTTCGTGGGACTTAGGATTTTATAATGGCGATGAGTTTCGTGTAATTCTTAATTCTTCGGTGAATGCTCTTGCGCGCCCGCTGGACAAAACTGATTTGACAACCGTTACAGCAGAAGACACCATCGGTTGGGGCGAGCAGTTAGATATTGATGCCATCTTTGCCACGCTCTATGGGGAAGCACCCGAGTGGTTGATGGAAACAAAAGAATGGATGGATGATCCATCAGGCGATCTCACTGCTACTGCAATAGCAGAAATTTCAGCCACTGCAGACAACAATGTTGTTTACATCATCAATCGGGGCAAGAACCCGGATAACTCTCAACGGGGCTGGATGAAACTTAAGGTGAATAGAAACGATAATGGGTACACACTCCAGTATGCAGAAATCGATAAAACTTCTTTTAGCACTCTGAACATTTCGAAGAACAATAATTTCAATTTCAGTTTTGTGAATTTATTGGCTGGCACGACTACGGTTGAACCAGGCAAATCATTGTGGGACTTTGCTTTTACTACTTATACAAACCTGCTTCCTATTGATGCGGCAACCTCTATTCCCTATGCGTACAAAGATTTTGTAGTGCATAACCACACCGGGGTGACGACAGCTATGATTATGATTGACGATAATACCACATACGAATCATTTTCAGCCGGTGATCTTACTGAGATTGATTTCAGCGAACCCATTAACACCATCGGCAGCACCTGGAGAACGATTGCTAAACCTGGCAGTGGTCAACAAACAGGGGTGAAAACAGATCGGTTTTATGTGATTACGGACGCAGATGGTAATGTATATAAACTCCGTTTCACCCAATTACTGGATCCGGTTTCGGGAGAACGCGGTCATCCGCAGGTAGAATATAAATTAGTTGAGTAATTTATAAATTAAGTTAACTTATGAAAAACGTATGTGTCATGGCGCTGTTCGCCATAATCACCATAAACGCTTACGCGCAAAAAAAGAAAAAACAAGACGCTGAGGCTATCAAATCGATGTGCGGATGTTACGAAGTAGCCTTTGATTTTGCAGAAACATTTGCGCCCGATAAAGAGTACAAGTTCCACGACAACTATCACACAGCGGGACTCGAATTAGTTTTGCCTATTGAAGACAGTGATAACAAAATTGTATTGCAACACTTGCTCATCATCAATGACAGCACCATTATTAAACACTGGCGTCAGGATTGGGAGTATGAAAACACTGCGTTTTATATTTTTGACAAGGAGAATACCTGGAAGTATGTGAAAAAACCGGCCGAAGTAGTAAAAGGTCAGTGGACTCAAAAAGTTTTTCAGGTAGATGATGGGCCGCGCTATGAAGGGTCGGCCTCCTGGGTGCATATCGATGGCAAGCACTTTTGGGAAAGCACAACCAACTCTCCGCTCCCTCGCAGGGAATTCACCAAGCGCAGTGACTATAATGTGATGGTTCGTGGCAACCGCCATGAGATTACTTCTTATGGATGGCTGCATGAACAAGATAATAAGAAGGTGCTGCGAGGGGAGAAAACTGACAAACTGATAGCCGAAGAAAAGGGAATTAATACCTATGCAAAAACGGATGCATCCAAATGCCAGGCAGCGGAGAAGTGGTGGTCAGATCACAAAATTTTCTGGACCGATGTTCGCCAGGTGTGGGATGAATTATTTCAGGCAAAAAAAACCATATCGATAAAGGGCCGCGTTGATGACAAAGTGTTATTTACTAAATTGTTTGAACTCGAGAAGGAAAAACTCAGCCTAAAGCCATACAATTCTGAAAGCGTAAGGCAAAGCATCCAAAGCGTAATACAATCGTACCTGAACGGTGATTATAAGTTTGCTTTGCGATAGTCAAACGAAGTAGCTAAAATTTTTCATTTAAAACAGAAGCCTGTAGGCCAATAGGGTTTACAGGCTTTTTTTTGAAGTCAACCCTTAAACACTTTTTAACCGGTTGGACCTGTCAATGCAAAAGCACGAAAAAAAAGTAAGTACAAGTTGTTATACAAATTTTGATTGAGACAAAAACTTAGTCCCCTTCGTCTTCTACAAGAAATCGCAGGCTGTTCATGATAATGTCTTTTCGGTGGTTTGCGTTGAGGAGCGGCTGCCAGTTTAAGCAAATGGCAGTAAAGAATTCCATTTCCGTTATACATAGTTTATGTGAGGCAATATAAGGTCGGTGACAGCACCGACCAAAGGCAGAACCATTCAATTTGAACGTGCTCTTACTTCGTCAACTACCTCTTTGATTGATTTAATGACAAGCTCAGGTTGGTCTCGCTGAATGTGATGTCCACTATGTTCTGTAAAAATTATTTTCATTTGAGGGGCGCCCTTATTAAACTGTTTGTAAGTATTAATTTTAATTGACATAATCTCGTCTGACAGGCCGACTCTTTTTCCTGATGCAACAAGCAATTGGACTGGTAGTTCAGTTTTAAAGTCCTCTTTGAACCAGAGGAGGTTTTGTTTAATGTAGTCCAATTCGTATTGTTCGCCTACTGTTGCTAACGAGTCCTTGTTGTCAGATTCGGTCAACTTGTAAATTTCATTTACTGGGATGAACTGAGATTTCAATCCGTCTTCCATTGCAAAATGGTAGGATACGAAGAGCCGTGTGATGGGAGACTATCAAGCACGGTTCTGTGAGCCCCGAAAGCTTTCGGGGTGGGGGCGAAACTCCCCCTTACCTACTCGATTTTTTTTTATTCACCAATCTTTAATTCTCTTTCTATGTCCGCTAAATATACTTTGTCCATTGGATGAGTATATGGATCAAATCGTTTGAATCCTTTTAAATAATAAGTCCTCGCTTTTTCCATATTCTCCTTGTACTCCTTTTTCAGGTTTTGATTTTTGTAAATCAGTCCCAGGTAGTAATATGGCTCGGCCAAATAGTCGTTAAACGCTATTGATTTCTTTAAATACTCTATTCCTCCGTCTGTGTCTCCTGTCTCCATTTTTAAAACGCCCAAATGAAGGTAATCGTAAGTCATAGGAGTATAACCTTTTTGAGCCAGTTGATTCTCAATTATCTCAACAGCTTTACTTTTCTGTCCGAGTGCTTTGTAACATAATGCTTTTGCAATATTCAATTGATAGTCACCATTTATCGAGTACCCAATGTCATAACTTACTAAGGAGTCCAATTTCTCAAGGTCTTTTATTGCTCCTTTGTAGTCTCTTACAAATTGGTATTTACACCAACCCCTGTAACCCAAATGTCCTGTCGGGTTTAATTCAACCGCTTTGTCGATTAATTTTCTCCAAGTAATAAAATCGCCTCGCTTTAAATATGGAACTGCTTTCTCAAAATACGCGTAATCAAAACTTGGGCAAAGTTCAATAGCCTTGTCGAATTGCAGTTGAGATGCTTTTGTTCCTTGTCCAGCTTCACCTTCAGTTGCTGTGACGCAAGCTTCATAACAAGGTTGGTTATTATTCATCTTGTACATATTACAGTTAGGCTGAGAATATGTACGTATCGGAGAAATTATAATCAATGTAAATAGAATCCACTTCATGGCATTATCTCAATAAGTTTTCCCTTCTCAATCTTAAATGTCAAGTATTGATAATAATCATATACCTTCCCCTCATACTCACCAACTATCCAACCGTCTAATTGTTTTGTGAGACTCAATAGCTGGCTAGTCAAGTTCTCATCAAATGTCTTCTCCTTATAGTCATTGTTCATTCCTTGAACTCTGTACCTTCCAGACTTGCCCTCGCAGTTAACGATAAACCTAATTGTTAAAAATCCTGACTCGTCTTTTTGATTTTGGGTTTTTAGTCCGTCCCTAAAGTGTTCGTTAATCTTTATCTTCTCTCCTTTATACAGGAGTCCTTTACCAAAGTTATAATATTGAAATACTCTGTCCTCGTCACAAAGTCTAAAGCT
>JAKEEN010000114.1 GCA_022616575.1 Flammeovirgaceae bacterium | reverse complement strand
GCAACTATCTCTGTTCCTGCGAATATTGCAGAAGGCTTTAAAAAGAAGGGCAAAGCAGATAAAGTCAGGTTTCTCAACATCGCCCAGGGCTCCCTTGAGGATTGTAGGTATTATGCCATCCTGGCAAGGGATTTAAAATATTTAAACGATTTCATAATCTTTGATTCAATCATAGAGGTAAGCAAACTTTTAGATGCTTATCTGCATGCAATCAAAAATTCTGATTCCTGAATTCTGTCTTCCTAAATTCCAAATGTCAAGATTCTTCTTAGAAATCGCATACAACGGCACCCACTACTCAGGCTGGCAAAATCAGAAAAATGCCGTTGGTGTTCAGGAGGTTGTTGAAAAAAGCCTGTCGAAATTATTAAGAGAAGAAATAAAAATCGTTGGCAGTGGCAGAACCGATACAGGCGTTCATTGCAAACAACAATTCTTCCATATCGATATTCACAAAGAGTTTAACCCTCCTGATCTGCTTCACAAACTCAATGCCTTTCTTCCTAAAGATATTTTTATAAGTACAATCCGAAAAGTAAAAGACACTGCTCATGCGCGTTATGACGCACATGAGAGGAGTTATGAATACCACATCACAAAAATCAAAAACCCATTTCTCGACAAACTGGCTCTCCATTATTTCAAACCCGCTGATGTAGCGTTGATGAATAAAGCTGCCGGCATCCTTCTTGGTGAGCACGACTTCGAATCATTCAGCAAAGTAAAAACAGATGTGAATCATTTTGTTTGCACCATTAAAAAAGCCGAGTGGAAAGATCAGGGCGATTTGCTCATATTTTACATCACAGCCAATCGCTTTTTACGGGGCATGGTGAGGGCCATAGTAGGTACTTTGCTGGATGTTGGCAGCAAGAAAATATCACTTAAAGAATTTGAAGGCATTATTGCCGGTCGCGATAGAAAAAAAGCAGGGATGAATGTTGCCCCACATGGATTATATTTGACCCGCGTTAAGTACCCACCTTCTGTCTTTCTGGATTGAATTGTGATATACGGGGAACTATTAGATAAACCAGTTTATTATAAAAACCGTTAATAGTTAATCGTTAGTCGTGTTTCCGGAAACCAGCTACTCTCTCAAACCCATGCACCCAATTAACGATTAACGAACAACGATTAACAAAAACCAACGTGGAGAAAGAACAAGTAAACAGCGGCAATATTATCGACTTTAAGGTACTCAGGCGTATCATGAAATTTGTGTCGCCTTATAAAGGTCGCTTTTACTTCGTGGTTTTTCTTACTCTCTTGCTCGGGGTACTCTCTCCACTAAGGCCCCTGCTCATTCAGTTCACCCTCGACAAGGATGTTGCCAATGGCGACTACAATGCTATGGTCTGGATGATGGCTGTATTGATGGGCTTACTATTTTTTCAGTCGATTGTTCAATACGTGCATACCTATTTGTCCGGCTGGATGGGCCAGCAAGTGATCCGCGATATCCGCACCAAACTGTATGAGCACCTGGTTAACCTTCGCTTAAAGTTTTATGATAAGACTCCGATAGGCAGGCTAGTAACGCGTACCATTTCAGATGTTGAAACGTTGGCAGATGTATTTAGTGAAGGCCTGGCGGCCATGGTAAGCGATTTGCTTCAGATTGTCTTCATCCTGGTAATCATGTTCTATACAGATTGGAGGCTTTCCTTGTTGAGTTTGTCAACCATTCCGCTGATGCTGATCAGTACATATATCTTCAAAGAGAAAATTAAAGTTGCTTTCAATGATGTTCGCAACGCAGTGGCTAACCTCAACACCTTCGTGCAGGAGCATATTACAGGAATGAATGTGGTGCAGATTTTCGGAAGTGAGAAAAGAGAGTTTGAAAAATTCAAAGCCATCAACAAAGAGCACCGCGATGCCAACCTCCGTTCGGTTTTATATTACTCTATTTATTTTCCCGTAGCAGAGATTATCGCTGCGGCAGGCATAGGCCTCTTAGTTTGGTACGGAGCAAAAGGGGTCATCAACTTTGAAGAAACAGGAATTACAGTTGGTAAGCTGATTGCCTTCATCATGTACATTCAAATGTTTTTCAGGCCCATCCGAATGATTGCAGACCGATACAACACATTGCAAATGGGTAATGTGAGTTCCTCGCGCATTATTAACCTGCTAGATGATAATGAACACATACAGAAAAACGGCACGTACAGACCGTATGCAATCAAAGGCAAGGTTGAGTTCGAGAATGTGTGGTTTGCCTACAATGATGAGCGCTATGTTTTGAAAGATGTAAGTCTTTCTATCAAAACCGGAGAGACCATTGCTCTCGTAGGGGCAACGGGAGCCGGCAAATCCTCAATCATCAACCTGCTCAATCGTTTTTACGAAATCAACAAAGGCTCAATCAAAGTTGATGGAGTTGACATTAAAGAATTCGAACTCGGCTATCTGCGAAAAAATATTGGCGTTGTTTTGCAGGATGTATTTCTATTTTCTGATTCAATTAAAAACAATATCACACTCGGCAACCCCGAGGTAACAGAAGAAATGGTATGGGATGCTGCCGATTTGGTAGGCGCAAGGAAATTTATTGAACGCTTGCCAAACCAAATGAATTACAATGTAATGGAGCGGGGCGCCACGCTTTCTGTTGGGCAGCGTCAACTCATTTCATTTATACGCGCCATGGTGTACGATCCTAAAATCCTGGTACTTGATGAGGCCACCTCATCGGTGGATACGGAAACGGAAGAAATGATTCAGAATGCCATAGCGAAAATGATGCAGGGACGTACCTCAATCGTAATTGCTCACCGACTGTCAACGATTCAAAAAGCTGATAAAATTCTGGTTTTAGATCATGGTGAAATAAAAGAGTCTGGCAGTCACGAGTCTCTTCTTCAATCTGACGGACTGTACACGCAGCTCTATAAACTCCAGTATAAAGAGTTTGCATAAGGCAACAGGCAAATAACTTATATTTGCCTATGCGCTCCTCTCTTCTCTATTTGGTGGTGGCTTTTTGCCTGTGCTCGCTGCATGCCATCGGTCAGCGAAAGCCCAAGGTGCATCATGGTGGGCGTACCACAAAGTCAATTACACGGCACAATTACAATGTCATAAAAGTCTCCCGTAGCAAAGCGCAAATTGTTTGCCCTGTTTTTCAGGATTCAGGTTTCCCGTACCAGGGAATAGGTTTAAAACTGGGTGACCCTTTTGCGCTAACCTATAAATTCTATTTCAATAAAAAATTCTCGGTTGCGCTTGATGGTGGCAAGGCAGCCAGCGGACTTTATAATTCCTATTACCGGAGCATTTTTCGAGAAGGATTTAAAAACGACAGCCTTGAGTATCTCACTCACAAAGCCAACTCTGACTGGGTGGTGGAAGGCAAAGCGCTTTATAGTTTTAGTGCCGATAAAATCTCACCCGGATTGAAAGTATATGTGGGTGCCGGTTGGCAATGGAAACAATCAGCGATCAAATACGAATACTTAAATACCAATGATGGAGATGGCGATCCGGATACAGGCAATCTGGAGCGTTCCGTTTATAATCGCTCTACCATGGGTCCCCTGGGTGTTTTAGGAATCGAATACTCTTATTTTAAAATGCCGATCTCAGCTTTTATGGAATTAGAGTTTTACACTGATGTAGTAAAAGATCCGGGGTATCGCAGATTGCAGGGTGGCGTTGGCCTCCGATATGTTTTTTAAGCTGGCTGCCCTCCCTCTTCATCCATAACTTCCTCCTCATCAATTTGTACCTGCTTGTCGTACAAATCACGATAAATGCCTTGTTGTTCGATGAGTGAATCATGGGTGCCTTCTTCAACAACTTTTCCATCTACCAGCACAATTATTTTGTTAGCCAGTTTAGCCGATGAAACGCGATGCGAAATGATAATGGTGGTTCGTCCCTGCATTATACGCTTGAGGCTGTTGAGTATGTTGCTTTCCGTTTTTGTATCAACGGCTGAAAGTGAATCATCCAACATCAGAATTTTTGGTTCCCGAACAATGGCCCTGGCGATTGAGACGCGTTGTTTCTGCCCGCCCGACAAAGTAATTCCCCGTTCACCGACACGGGTCTCAAATCCATTCGGGAACTCAAGAATATTTTTATACACATCCGCATCTTTAGCGGCCTGAACTACTTTCTCCTGATCGGGCGATTTAATTCCGAAAGCGATGTTGTTAAAAATGGTATCGCTGAAGAGAAAAACATCCTGGGGTACATACCCAATCTGGCTGCGCAGGTTTGTCACGTTAAAATGGGTTATCGGAATGCCATCAATCAAAATCTCGCCCTCACGAACATCGTACATGCGCGAAACCAAACTCGATACAGTGCTCTTACCCGAGCCTGTTGTTCCAATAATGGCTAAAGATTCTCCCGGATTGATCGTGAATGACATATCCTTCAAAGCCTTTATTCCGGTATCCGGATAGGTAAAACTGACATGCTTAAATTCAATTTTGCCCTCAATGGTTTGCTCGATATCACGCTCAGACACAATACTGGTTTGGGTGCTTAAAAATTCATTGATCCGCTTTTGCGAAGCCTCCGCCCGTTGCACCAGGCTGGTTGTCCAGCCCAATTGTGTTACAGGCCAGGTAAGTAAGTTTACATAAATGATAAACTCGGCAATGTTTCCAAACGTGAGATTGCCATTGATTACTTCTGCACTTCCGGCATAAACCGTAAGTATGGTACTCACACCGATCAACGCCATAATGAGCGGAAAAAACATCGACTGCACTTTGGTCAGTTTCAGTGATTGTTTTTTATACCCTTCGCTTTCTTCGGTAAATTTTCTGATGGATTCCTCCTCACGATGAAAAGACTTCAACACACGAATACCACTAAATGCTTCTTGCACAAAGGTGGATAGTCGCGATTGGCTCTTTTGAATTTCTTCGGATCGTCTTTCCATTTTATTATTCACTAAGTAAATACTGAGCGATAAAACAGGGAGTGGAGAGATGGCATACCATGTCAATGTCGGGCTGATCGCAAACATGATCGGTATTAACATAAAAAAGAGCGTGAACAATTGCAGCCCGTACATAATGGCCGGGCCGAGGTACATACGCACGCGGCTCACATCTTCAGAAATCCGGTTCATTAAATCGCCTGTATTGTTTCTCCGGTAAAAACTCAGGGGCAACGATTGATAGTGAAGAAAAATATCATTCTTCAAGTCGTATTCGATATGACGCGACATGACGATAATAGTCTGGCGCACCATGTACAAAAAGAAGCCGCGCAAGAGCGCCATCACTAAAATGAGGATGGCGTAGATCAGGATGCCAAAAGCGAATACCGAAAAGAAATCATCCCTTAACGAAAGGCCCTCCAGCGAGTTGTATACTTTAATGTTATCGATCACTAAATCAATTGAGTGGCGAACCAGCTGTGCCGGCACAATCTGAAACAGGTTGGAAATGACCACAAACGCGATTCCCCACCATAAATACTTTTGATACTTCCGCAGGTATTTATTGAGGTATTTAAGCTCTTTCATTGAAGAAAATTCTGATGTTTTGAGATAATACGAAATATCCTACCACTTGTTCGCGCAACCGTTTGAATTCATTGAATAACCCGAAAAATCAGGGTACCTTTGCAACGACTTTGGGAGATGAAATGTTCATTCGCCTAAACGGCCTTAAAAGTAACATTCAAAATTAAAACTACACTACATGGAGATTAAAGAACTTGAGCGTGTCGAGTACGCGGGTGTGTTTGGTAAAGTGTCACAACTTGGACATGAGCAAGTTGTATTTTGTTATGATGAAGCAACGGGTCTGAAGGCCATCATCGCTATCCATAATACGGTGTTAGGTCCGGCATTAGGGGGTACCCGCATGTGGAATTATGCGAATGAGCATGAAGCTCTCACGGACGTGCTCCGCCTTTCGCGCGGTATGACATACAAAGCCTCCATCAGTGGTCTTAATCTAGGTGGTGGTAAGGCGGTGATTATTGGTGATGCTAAAACCATGAAGACGGAAGCTTTCTTACGAAGATTCGGAAAATTTGTAAACAGCCTGAACGGAAAATACATAACTGCCGAAGATGTGAACATGAAAACGGCTGATATGGAGTATATCTCGATGGAGACGAAACATGTTACCGGTTTATCCGAAGCGCGAGGCGGTGGTGGTGATCCGTCACCGGTTACAGCCTATGGTGTTTACCTGGGTATGAAGGCAACAACCAAAAAGGTTTTTGGCTCTGATAATCTCGAAGGAAAGAAAATTGCTGTGCAAGGGGTTGGCCAGGTGGGAATGTATTTAGTAGAGCACCTGGTTAAGGAAAACGCAAAAGTGTTCATCACTGACATTCACGAAGAGAAAGTAAAAGCCTTAGCCCAAAAGTTTGGTGTTACCGGAGTAGGGCAGGATGAGATTTATGATTTGGATGTTGATATCTATGCCCCATGTGCATTGGGGGCAACTTTAAATGATGCAACCATTCCTCGCTTGAAGTGCCGGGTTATTGCAGGTGCTGCTAACAACCAGCTGAAGGACGAAGTGAAGAACGGCTATCAACTCATTGACAGAGGCATTGCTTATGCGCCTGACTTCCTGATCAACGCAGGCGGTTTGATTAACGTGTACAACGAATTCTTAGGTAACTATAATCGCAAGAATGTTTTCGAGCAGGCCGAAAAGATTTACGACACCTGCCTGAATATCCTCCACCTGGCTGAACGGGAAAAAATTACCAGTCAGGAAGCTGCCATCAAACTGTCTGAAAAGCGGATTGAGGAAGTTGGCAGAATCAGGATTTCGAGATAATTCAACATTCTAAATTCAAGATTCAAAATTTCGGGTTTCATTCAATTTGAAACTTGAAATTTTGAATTTGTGATTACATTTGACTATGCTGAACAGACGGTTCCTTAGAATTAAAACCATGCAAAACCTTTTCGCCTTCCATCAAGCCAAGGAAGCGAATTACCAATTGTCACTCGATCAAATTGCTTCCGACTTTGAGCCAAACCTCAATTCGATGGAAGTGCAAGACAAACCAGCATTAAAAAAACAACGCACCGAAGCCACAAAATTATTTGAGAAAAACTTTGCCCAAACTCAAAAAGTCGAGGGCGAAGAAAAGATTCATACTTCGGTCAATCAGGCTTTCACCTTGTATCAGCAGCGTGAAAAAAAAGATTTTGACTATTTCAGAAAGAATCTAGTCACCGACTCCGAAAAAATTTTCCACTCCTATATCTCTATATTAAATCTGGCGATTGCTTTTGTTGAAGCTGCTAAAGCGGATAAAAAAGGCATTCATACTAACCTTCTTAATAATCCCTGGCTTTTGGCCTTATCGGCAAATGAAACACTTCGAAAAGAATCCTTGCGGTTAAATAAAGATTGGTCCAATAATTTCGACCAGGTGCGCTTATGGTTTCGTGATATTATAAAAGAAGATGAAGAATACCTTCGCTACACAGACAAGAAAACTTTAAGTGCTGAAGAAGATAAGAAATTTGCTAACCACCTTTTTAAGCGAATTATACTTGGCAAAACAGCCGTCAATGATTTCTTCGAAGAAGAAGTATTGCGATGGGCTGAAGACAAAGAGATTGTAAAAGGAATGATGGAAAAAACACTCAAGACCTTTGACGGGCAAACCAAATCGATCCGCCTCCAGGAACTTTCGCTCAACTGGGAAGACGATGTTGATTTCATATCCCGTCTTTTCGAAACGGCAGCTCATTTGGAACCGGCTCATCAGGAGCTGATTGCTAATAACACGCGCAACTGGGAAGTAGAACGGTTAGCGCTTACAGACCGTGTTATTGTAGAACTTGCCATTGCCGAATTGATAACATTTCCCAATATTCCAGTTAAGGTAACAATCAATGAATACATAGAACTTTCAAAAGAATACAGCACGCCCAAAAGCCGTCAGTTTATCAATGGAATTCTGGATGTAATCTCTAAAGAACTAACGGCAAAAGGCATCCTTAAAAAGAGTGGCCGCGGACTAATCGACAATAAATAGATTCAAAATTTCAAGTTCAAAATTTCAAATTTCTTTCTGGGCTTTGGAAATTTTGGCTTGTTTGAGACATGAAATTTGAGATTTGAAATTTATTACCTTTGAGTTCTTATGAGTAAAAAAGGTGGAAATACATTAATGGCATTCCTGGTTGGCGCTGCTGCCGGAGCCATTCTCGGCATCCTCTATGCCCCCGATAAAGGTTCAAATACACGCGAAAAGCTGTCTTTTCAACTGGATAAGTACAGAAAAATGCTTCAGGACCTGGTGAATGACCTTATTACAGGTAAAGAATCGCCATTGACCACAGAAGCTAAGTCGCAAGGGCAACGCGTAGTGGATGAAACCCGTTCTAAAGCTGAACAATTATTGGGTGATGTAGATGAACTCTTGGAACAGATCCGCGGAAAAAAAAGTTAAGACATAAAAGTGATGTAGACGTATGAGAACAACAAGTAAATATTTCTTGATGATTATTGCAGCAACGTTTATGCTAACGTCCTGCAAAGACAAGGATGCAGAGAAGAAGATTGCAGCCCTGGAAGCCCGACTTTCAGAACTGGAAGGTAAAGGCAAACCAACGTTGCAGCCCACCGTAACCACTCCGGCTACACCGGCAAAACCCGAAGAAAAGCCAACAGGCCCCTTCTCGATTATGAGTTTTGAAACCACCAATCATGATTTCGGAACCATCACAGAAGGGAATGTAGTGGAATACACATACAAAATAAAGAACACCGGTACTGCTCCGCTGATTATCCAAAAAGCACAGCCGTCTTGTGGTTGCACCGTTCCTCAATATACGGAGACACCAATAGCTCCTG
>JAKEEN010000113.1 GCA_022616575.1 Flammeovirgaceae bacterium | reverse complement strand
CATTTTGTGATCCGTTGGGTTTGCCCTATCCTGTTGGGAATTATGTCGATCCTGGTGATTATTGAAAAGTTCGTAGGACTTGAGAATATTTTTTGAAATCGCTGTCAGTTCTTAGGTTGTTGGTTGGTGGCTATGCTAACAACCAATGACTATTTCAGCGCATATTTGTTTTTTGCATCTTTTCGCAAGTCATCCCATTCATCAGGAGATGGGGGTAATCCGCGATCAAAAACTTTTAAAAGCAACTGAACAATATCTTTTTTGAGTCCGAATTTTTTTGCCACACCTTCACAAAATTCAATTTCGCGCTTCTCCACTTTCTCATCGGCATATACCATCAGGATTAAATCATAAAGCAAGTTCATCTTATCATTATGATTGTTTGGGATATCTACCTCATACTTCTCTTCGCTGTCGATCAGGTTCTGAACCTGCCATTCCTTTAAATTATATTTCTTCCCAAGCTTAAAGAGCAACGCAATTTCCTTTTCATGCATATGGCCATCGGCCTTGGCAAGGGCCAATAAGTTTTTAATATGGTTCTTTTTATAAGAAAGATATTGGTTTTCAAAGAAGCCTTGCATGGTCAGTTAATAGTTATCAGTTAATCGTTATTAGTTGACTAAATTAATAAATTTAAAAGAAATCAACACCTGATAACTGTTAACTGTCAAACAGATAACGTTAGTCAAGCCAATCTGCCACAAACAAATTAGTGCTTCTCGTGCCTCCGTTGAAGCGATTCGATGAGAATACCAACTTCTTACCATCGGGCGAAAACATGGGGAATGAATCAAAAACTTCATCGTAGGTGATTTGCTCTAGTCCGGACCCATCTTCACTGATCATAAATAAATTGAATTGAAACCCCCGTTGGCCATGATGATTTGAAGAGAATATTATTTTATCACCATCGGGCGTAAAGAATGGGGCCCAGTTGGCTTTGCCCAGGCTGGTCACTTGTTTCAAGTCGCTGCCATCAACATTGCAAACAAAAATTTCCATTTGAGTAGGGGCTACTAACCCTTGATTTATCAAGTCTTTATATTCCTTGATTTCTTCAGGACTTTGAGGCCTGGATGCCCTGAACACAAGTTTACTTCCATCGGGTGAAAAGAATGCTCCCCCGTCATATCCAAGTTCTTTGGTGATTTGTTTTACATCGGTTCCATCCAGGTTCATCGTGTATAAATCAAGATCACCATTACGCGTTGATGTAAAGACAATTTTATCACCCTTTGGTGACACCGTGGCTTCCGCATCGTAACCCTTCGTGTTTGTCAATTGCTTTTGAATGTTTCCCTTCAGGTCTGAAATAAAAATATCGTAGGTATCATAGATAGACCACAGATATTTGCCCCCTGGTTTACGCTCAGGTTCCTGCGGACAAGCATCTCCACCCAAATGGGTAGAAGCAAAAAGAATCAAGGAGTCACCGGGTAAGAAATACGAGCAGGTTGTTCTGCCTTTGCCTGTACTGATCAATTGAGGTTTATTGGCTTTTAGGTTAGCCTCTTCCACGGAAGTAAAAAAAATCTGATCGCATTGTAAATTCCATGCAGGGTTGTTGGACTGAAACGTAAGCTTGGAATTGTCAAAACTCCAATATGCCTCCGCATTATCACCTCCAAACGTAAGTTGCCTCAGATTACTGATGTATCTTTCGCGTTCGTACTTTAGCGTATCAGTATTCTTGTTTTCAGTTGAAGTTTCATTTTCCTTCTTTGTATTGCAACTTATCAGGATGCCAACTGCGATCAGCAACAGCGGAATTTTTCTCATGGTTGGTTCTTAACGTATTTTAATGATTAAGCTACGGCAGCTTGTTCTTCCTTCAGCACCCTGCGTAAAATTTTTCCAACATTGGTTTTTGGAAGTTCCTTTCTGAATTCAATGTATTTAGGAACTTTATAGTTTGTAAGATTCTCGTGACAATATGCTTTCAACTCCTCCTCCGTGAGGCTCTCATCCCGTTTTACAATAAAGGCCTTGATCACTTCACCTGACTTCACATCACTAACACCGATAGCGGCTACTTCCAGCACTTTCGGGTTGGCGGCAATTACATTCTCGATTTCATTAGGGAAAACATTAAAACCGGAAACCTTAATCATGTCTTTCTTGCGGTCAATGATTTTAAAAAATCCGCGCTCATTCATAAAGCCTATGTCACCCGTGCGAAACCACACGTTATCAAAGAAGACACCCTCATTATCCTTTTCCCAATAGCCACTCATTACCTGCGGACCACGTGCACAAATTTCTCCAGACTCACCTTGAGGGAGTTGATTTCCATTATCATCAAAAATGGCAACCTCTGTACTTGGCACAGGGATGCCAATGGTTCCCATCACATGTTTACCATCAAGCGGATTGCAGCAAAGAACCGGTGAAGTCTCACTCAATCCATACCCTTCAACTAATGGCTTGCCTGTTACCTCCTGCCAACGCTTCGCCACCACATCTTGTACAGCCATTCCACCACCCACGGCTCCTTTTAAATAAGAGAAGTCAATATTCCTGAAGTCTGGATTGTTAAGTAATCCATTGAATAAAGTATTCACGCCTGTAATGATCGTGAACTTGTGTTTCTTAAGTTCCTTACAGAATGCCGGTATGTCACGAGGGTTTGTAATCATTACATTCTTCACACCCGTACTAAACATCAGCATTCCGTTAACAGTAAGCGCGAAAATATGGTACATAGGGATCGCGGTGATGATCAGATCGTTCCCATCTTTGCTCATATAAGGTTTGAACCACTCCACAATCATCGAGTTGTGTGCAATGATGTTTCCATGGCTAAGTTTCGCTCCCTTCGAAATACCTGTTGTACCCCCGGTATACTGCAGCACTGCGATATCCGAAACTCCTACCGAAGGTTTTGCGTAATTTTTTCCAGCACCTCGTTTTAAAGCCTCTTTAAATCGGATAGCTCCCGGCAAGTGATATGCCGGAACCATCTTCTTTATATTTTTTACAACAAAATTTACAATCGCACCTTTCAATCCACCCAGCATGTCACCCAAATCGGTCACTACTACATGCTTGATTTGTGTATGGGCAATAACCTTCTCAAGACTATGAGCAAAGTTGCTGACAATAACGATTGCCTTCGCCCCTGAATCTTTGAACTGGTGCTCCATCTCCCGCGGTGTATAGAGTGGATTGGTATTGACTACAATCAACCCGGCCCGTAAGGCACCAAAAAAGGCAATAGGAAACTGAAGAAGGTTCGGCATTTGTATAGCGATGCGATCTCCCTTCTGTAGGCCTAAATCATTTTGCAGAAAAGCAGCGAAATCCCTGGAAAGCTTGTCCACCTGATCATAGGTCAGGCCAACACCCATATTTTCAAATGCAGTTCGCTGACGATACTGATTGACACTCTTCTCAAAAAGTTCTATCAACGAGGTGTGATCATACAAATTGATCTCATGCGGGGTACCGGCAGGGTAACTATTATACCAGGGAAAATTTTTCATAGCACTAATTCACAAAAGATTAACTAGTAAAGCAAACGAATGTTTGCTCTTACTCTATGCAAATTAGTATAAAAACAAAAAGTCCTGATTAAAAATCAGGACTCACCTAAACTAAACGCTGTAGAGGGAGGGTTCGAACCTCCACGGGGAAGTTAGCCGCAGGACAAGAAGAGAAAACGCTTAGTGGTCAACCCTGGCCCCGCTTTCGCGGAACGACTATCCTGTGTTTATCCTTTCATCCCCACCCCCGAGACAGGAGGGCATGTCTGCCAGTTTCAACACCCTACAATTTGAAGCGTGGCCCGAAGCTTCGGGAACGTGTGCGTGTGTTTGATTAATAGCTCAAAACAACAACAGATCAGCATTTCATTCAATAAATGATACAATTAATTATGTAGTATCTAATAATTAATAATTTTGCTGATAGAATGATTAATAAATCAACGAATAAATGCCAATACATTATCAAATTGACAAAACAGATCTCAAGATTCTTGAAGTTCTGACACAGGATGCAAAAAGGCCATTTACTGAAGTAGCGAAAAAGGCCTTCGTCTCCCCCGGCACTGTACACGTGCGAATCGGAAAGCTTGAGGAAGCTGGAGTTATCGAAAAGACCACTTTGCGGCTGAATTATGCCAAACTCGGCTATGATATCACAGCGTTTTTGGGTATTTACCTTCAAAAAAGTGCTCTTTACGATAAGGTGCTGGCCAAATTGAAAGACATTCCGGAAATCACCAGCATCCACTATACCACAGGAAATTACAGTATGTTCTGCAAAATCCACTGCAAGGACACTAATCACCTCAAACTCGTCCTCCATGATAAAATCCAGCAGGTGGAAGGCATTGAAAGAACAGAAACCATGATATCATTGGAAGAAAGCCTTGATAGAACCCTCGACCTGACACTTTAGAAAACAAAAGCCTCGAAAAGAACTTAAATACCGCGGTTTTGTTTAGTTTTGTAGTTTAAATTCAGTCTAAATAGACTCCATGAGCAAAGACAACCAGGTTTTAGAGGAATTAACGTCCAAAGAGTACGAACATGGCTGGACGAGCAATATCGAGGCCGAGTCCGCACCCAAAGGGTTAAGTGAAGATATTATCCGGTTTATTTCAACAAAAAAGAATGAACCCGAATGGATGCTTCAGTGGCGTCTGGAGGCTTTTCGCAAGTGGATTAAAATGAAGTCGCCTGAATGGGCTAACGTAAAGTTCCCAACCATCAACTATCAGGACATTATCTATTATTCAGCACCAAAACAATCAGCGAAAGCAAAGAGCCTTGAAGATATTGATCCTGAATTGATCAAGACATTTGAAAAGCTGGGTATCTCGTTAACAGAGCAAAAAAGACTTACCGGTGTAGCGGTTGATGCTGTTATTGACAGTGTTTCGGTAGCTACTACTTTCAAAGAAAAATTAGGAGAGTTGGGAATCATTTTCTGTTCTTTCAGTGAAGCTGTTAAGGAACACCCTGACTTAGTAAAAAAGTACCTAGGCTCCGTAGTGCCTGTAAATGACAATTACTTTGCCGCACTAAACTCTGCTGTTTTCTCCGATGGCTCTTTCTGTTACATTCCAAAAGGAGTTCGGTGCCCGATGGAGCTATCCACTTACTTCCGGATTAACGCTGCCAACACAGGTCAGTTTGAGAGGACATTAATCGTGGCTGATGAAGGATCATATGTGAGCTATCTGGAAGGCTGCACGGCCCCGATGCGTGATGAAAATCAGTTGCACGCGGCCGTGGTAGAAATTTATGCCATGAAAGACTCACAGGTGAAATACTCAACCGTGCAAAACTGGTATCCGGGCGATAAGAATGGCAAAGGAGGTATTTACAACTTTGTGACCAAACGTGCTTTATGTGCCGGTGATCATGCCAAAGTCTCCTGGACACAAGTTGAAACAGGCTCTGCCATCACCTGGAAGTATCCTTCATGTATTTTGAAAGGCGATTATTCTTCCGGTGAATTCTATTCGGTAGCTGTTACCAATAATTACCAGCAGGCCGATACAGGTACGAAGATGATCCATATCGGTAAGAACACGAAGTCGAGGATTGTATCAAAAGGAATTTCGGCTGGTCATTCACAAAATAGTTATCGCGGGCAGGTTCATATTATGAAACGGGCAACCCATGCACGCAACTTCTCTCAATGTGACTCGCTTTTAATGGGCGATCAATGTGGAGCGCATACCTTCCCTTACATTGATGTAGAAAATAATACTTCGAAGATTGAGCATGAAGCTACCACCTCAAAAATTGGCGAAGATCAAATCTTCTATTGTTTACAGCGTGGCATTGATGAGGAGTCGGCTGTAGCGCTTATCGTGAATGGGTATGCAAAAGAAGTATTAAGTCAATTGCCCATGGAGTTTGCTGTGGAAGCGCAGAAGCTTTTAGCGTTGACACTGGAGGGAAGTGTGGGGTAATTCAAAAATTCAAGATTCAAAATTGCAAATTTCAGGTTTCAAGTTATGGCCAAAATAGAGAGGTTTGAAGATTTAGATGTTTGGAAAAAAGCCAGGGAACTTGCGTATGAAACATTTTTGAAGACGGAAGAAAATCCATTTGCAAAAGATTTTTCTCTCAAGGATCAAATTAATCGATCCACGGGGTCAGTCATGGATAATATTGCTGAGGGCTTTGAAAGAGAAGGGCGACAAGAATTTATTCAATTTCTTTCGTATGCAAAGGCTTCTGCTGCCGAAGTAAGGTCACAACTCTATCGAGCTAAAGATCGAAACTATCTAAGTCAGGAAGAATTTGAAAGTCTAATAACAAAAGCTGAATCGATTGGCAAAAATGTTAGGCGGTTTTATGAACTACCTAAAACAATCTGAAATTAAGGGCTTAAAATATAAAGTAAGCGAACCTGATTTAGATTATAATCAAACTGAAATGGGAATCTAAAAATCTGAAACCTGAAATTTTGAAATGTTACAAATAAAGAACCTACAAGCGCGGATTGAAGAAAAGGAAATCTTAAAAGGAATCAACCTGGAAGTAAAAGCGGGTGAAGTGCATGCTATTATGGGCCCGAACGGTTCCGGGAAAAGTACATTGGCATCCGTACTTGCTGGTCGCGAAGATTACGAGGTGACCGCAGGTGAAGTTAATTTCTTAGGTAAGAACCTATTAGATATGGAGCCGGATGAACGCGCCCGTGAAGGGATCTTCATGGCTTTCCAATATCCAGTTGAAATTCCGGGGGTGAGCACCATCAACTTCATGAAGACTGCCGTCAACCAGATTCGCGAATCGAAGGGTCAGCAGGCGCTCGATGCGGTATCGTTTCTTCAATTGATGAAGGAGAAAATGAAATTGGTTGAGATTGATCAATCCCTTTTAAATCGTTCACTCAACGAAGGTTTTTCAGGGGGTGAGAAAAAACGCAACGAGATCTTTCAAATGGCAATGCTCGAACCGAAATTAGCTATTCTTGACGAAACTGATTCCGGCCTTGACATTGATGCGCTGCGCATCGTAGCCAACGGTGT
>JAKEEN010000112.1 GCA_022616575.1 Flammeovirgaceae bacterium | reverse complement strand
TCAGCGTGAAAATATGAGAAGGCATATGCAACGCGTGTGCGGAAGTCGTGGCAATCGATGCATACTTTCTGTCAATGGTTATGAAAAAAATCAAAACAGAACAACAGCCTTCGGTGGTAGTAGCTTAATTGAGGCCAGTAATTTGACTGCACATATTGCTGCTTACCAGCTGATTTTGAAAACCAGTCGCGATTGGCTTTCAGAATAGTTTTAATTAACTCACCTTAACAACTCAACTCCACTTTAAATTCTTCCTTGTGTAAAGGAGCTGCTTGCTGAAAATTCAGGTATAAGATTATTTTGTTCAACCTTAAATGTTTGCGCCATGACACTTCCTGCTTTCACCCGCCAACTTCACAATAAATTGAAGATTGTCAGACATCCGATCAACTACTCAAAAGTTGTAAAATTTATGTCTGTCTGGTTCCTGGGCCTGACCGAGGAAGAAATTCAACACTATCAGGAATCAAAAAAGTCAAAGGGCTAACCCCTTGGCTTGCTGTTGCTCGGTCATTCTATTTACCCATTTCTTATTTTTTTCGTCTTTATCGAACCTGAGAACCCGGGTCACTTTAGTTTTTTACACCGGTTCAGGTATGGATTTGATATTTTTTACGGGCGCTTCGTGTCGATAGGGAGAGCTAAATCGATTGATTCACTGATGATTAAAGTCACTCACAATCATGAGCTACCTCAGCCCAGTGGCCTCTTAAGTGCCATACTTTTATTATATTAAATGAAATTTCACGCGCCATGAAAAAAATACTCGTTCCCTTCGATTTTTCCAAGCATGCCATTAATGCCTACCGATATGCCTGCGATATTTGTGATATCTCTAACGGGTCGATTCACCTCATACACGTGGTTGAGCTTCCCGTTATGCATGACACCTTACTCATGCCGGTGTTATCGTTTGAAGAAGCGCTACTTAAGGAAATGAAAGAGAAAGCAGACGCGCAGTTCAAAAAAATAACCACCAAGTACAAACCCGACAACGACAAAGTAACAACCACTACACAGTTTGGTCCGGTTAGTAAAATAATAACGGGCTACGTTGATGATAAATCGATAGACCTTGTTGTTATGGGTTCGCATGGTGCCAGCGGATTGCGCGAGTTTTTTGTGGGATCTAATGCGGAGAAAATTGTGCGCAATTCATCAGCACCGGTCATCGTGGTGAAAGAGTACAGCAAGAAACCCATCAAACACATTGTCTTCCCGAATGTGCTCGAGACCGAAAACCAGGAGACCTTTGTGCGAAAAGTAAAAGCCCTGCAGGAATTTTATAAAGCAACGCTTCATATTGTATGGATCAATACCCCTACCAATTTCACGCGTGATATAATGACTCAAAAAAGACTGGATGCCTTCATAAAACGCTTCATGTTTAAAAACACAGAAACCCACATCTTTAACGACCTGGATGAAGAAACCGGCATCATTAACTTCTGCAACTCCATTGGGGGCGATATGATTGCCATGGGCACACACGGTCGCAAAGGTCTTGCTCATTTCTCGCTCGGTAGTGTAGCAGAAGATGTAGTGAACCATGTGGCACAACCCATCTGGACATCGACATTAGCTGTTTAAGATGATTAATACACCGGCAGAAAAGGCAGTACAGGTAACATGCGCACATTGCGGTGAGCCATGTGAAGATGACATTTGGTACTTAGAAGATAAACCTTTTTGCTGCTATGGCTGCAAAACTGTTTACGAAATTCTGGATGACAATAATTTGTGTGAATACTACGCACTTGACGATACACCCGGTGTACAGCTAAAAAATAAAACAAACGAAAACTATGTATATGTCGATGAACCTGAGATTCGCAAGAAATTACTTGAATTTGATTCTGAAACATTTGCCAAAGTAAAATTCCAGGTTCCGAACATTCACTGTATCTCGTGCATCTGGCTGCTGGAGAACCTTCAGAAACTCAATGTGGGCATACTTCGGGCGGAGGTAAGCTTCGCCAGTAAGCAGGTTACCATTCATTTTAATCCACAGAAAATTCAGCTGAGCAATGTAGCCGGTATCCTAAGTTCAGTTGGTTACGCTCCATATATTTCGCTGGAGCCGACACAAGAAAAGAATACATTCAACAACAAAAGCCTGATAATTAAATTGGCGGTTGCCCCCAGGAAATTCAGAATAATGGGCACCGCGTTATGATGATCGGTGATGGCCTCGATGCAGGAGCTCTGAAACAAAGTGATGTGGGTATTGCAGTTACGGATGACACTGGCATATTTACACCGGGTTGCGATGGAATTTTGCATGGGTCTAAACTCTATCAACTTGATCAATTTTTAGCGCTGGCCAAATCATCAACTTTTATACTTAAAGCAGCCTTTGTCATTTCGTTTCTATACAACGGCATAGCGCTCGGCTTTGCAGTTTCCGGAAATTTAACTCCGTTGGTCGCTGCCGTATTAATGCCGATAAGTAGCATCAGCGTAGTGAGTTTTTCATTATTAGCTGTAAATTATATAGCGAAAAAAAAATTAAGCGCCCCGGTATGAATATCATTATCCCTTTAATCATCATCAGCCTTTGCATCGCCATTGCTTTTCTTGGCGCATTTCTTTGGGGCATGCGATCAGGACAATTTGATGATACCTACGGTCCTTCCGTACGCATGCTCTTCGAAGATAAAACGAAGAAGAAATCATCATGAGCGAGTCTATTACTCCTCTCAAAAATTCATGGCAGCTCAGGGCGCTTCAG
>JAKEEN010000111.1 GCA_022616575.1 Flammeovirgaceae bacterium | reverse complement strand
AATTGCAAGTGTGAATTGGTTGGTGGATTGGCACATACCCCCGTTACCTTGAAGGCTGTATTCTCATTGCCGACCAATACAGTTTTTCCAATTGCGTTATGAACATCGCCAAAGTATTTTTTTGCAAACCGCTCGTTCACAACCAGGTTATGGGGCTCCATCAGAGCAGATTTAGGATCGCCCTGGAGAAGGGTGAAAGAAAAAAATTCAAAAAAATTTGAATCAACTGCCAAAACAGAATTTTCTGTAAAGGCTAACTCATCGTATTTAAAAACTGTACGCGGCTCATAATCTACGCGAAGGGCGTGCTCAATGCCAGGAATTTCATTCTTCATGGTCTCGGCAAGCAATGGATTTGAAGACGTAGTTTGAACCTCCTGTCCGGCCAAACGACCATGCAAACCTACCCGATAGATTTTCTCTGCATCCGCATGAAACTTATCATAGCTAAGTTCATCAAAAATATAAAGTGCAATAAAAAGGCTGGCCGCAAGACCTATTGTCAGGCCCAGGATATTGATCGCTGAATAAAATTTGTGTTTCAGAATATTGCGTATAGCAATCGTCAGGTAGTTTTTAAACATGTCTTTTAAAATTATGTGATTATCTACGGTTGGGGCAATCCGCTTGTGAGACGCACCCTTGTGTACCTTAGTTACAGCGACTCAACCTCTTTTCTTATTTATTTTTTATTCATCCCGTAAGGTATTTACAGGATTCATTCTGGCAGTGTTATAAATTTTCATTCCCACTGAAAGCACACAAACTATCAGCATGATAGCAGATGAAGTAACCAATGTTGTAACGGTTGCCCTTTGATAAAAATCCCAAATGCTATCCATCAACATACCTGACATCCATGCTCCTAAAAACGAACCACCCAAACAGGCAGCTAATAAAATGATAGCAAACTCCGTGTTGATCACCCTGGTAATATTCGCCACGGAGGCTCCAAGCACTTTTCGTATCCCTATCTCTTTCATTTTCTTAATGATATTTAGCGAAACAAGTGTGAACAACCCGGTAGCTGATAAAATCATGGCTACAATACCCAGGAAGACAAACATTTTTACAATATTATTATTCACGGTACTAGCTTCAACAGTTTCATCGTCCATATATCTGCTGGCAAATTTTTTATTGGGAAAGATTTCTTTCCATTTCGCTTCCATGTATTTATTTACATCAACAATTTTATTAACCGGAGCGGTTACAATTAAGTGTCTGTATGTATCGGGTGTTGAATAGCGGATCATCATCGGATACATTTCCTCCCACAATCCATTGTTATAAATATCCTTCACCACGCCTACTACATATAATTTCACCGTATCCATCCAGATAATTTCTTTGCCAAGAGGCTTATCCCATCCAAACAGGGTAGCCGCTTTTTCCGTAATGATCACCGATTCTTTTTTATCAGTTTCAGAATCCTTAACAAAATCTCTCCCTGATGTAAGCGTGAGTCCTGCAGTGGATAAATAGTTATCCCCTACGTGCATAATATCAACTTCGATCTCTTTTTCCTGATGCTTGATCGGATCATTGTATGCACTTGAGAAAATATGATGTTCCGATCCGGCCATAGAAATCACATCAGGGTTTTGAGCCATCTTGTCGCGCAAGGCATTAAATTCAGATTCATTGCTAACCCAGGTGAACAAAACTTCTTTTTGTTTGAACCCCATGTCGAAGTCGCGTTGATAGCGTGCATTTTCAGTAAAAGCAAAACTGCAAACAATACCCGTAAGTGAAATGGCAAACTGAAGTGCTAGCAAAATGCGGGTGAAATAGTTTGTACCTCCGAACTTTAATTTTCCTTTTAATATACTTACCGGTTCAAATTTGCTGATGTAAAATGCCGGGTAGCTACCTGCCAAAAGCGCGGTAAATAAAAGTGTAAGCGATAAGAAAATTAGAAAATCAGGCTTGCTGGTATAATCTGCCGTGAGTTTCAACTCTGGCCACAACATGTTAAATGCCGGCATTAATAAGAAAGCACCAATTAGCAAGCCAAGGATCAAAGCAATAAAACAAACAATTAATGTTTCCCCGATAAATTGAAAGACCAATTGCTTTCGCATACTTCCCATTACTTTGCGAATGCCAATTTCTTTAAGCCTTCTTGACGAAATAGCTATAGATGTATTGGTTAGATTAAAACAGGCAATCAACAAAACTAAAATACCCATGAGCCCTACGCCAACCACAGCTGCCAGGGGAGAACCGTCACGTGTCCATGTACCCGGCTTATCATCATAAGAATCTCTTACCGCCATGCCAACAAACGACTCCAGCTTGAAGTGCCTGATAACAAAGTCTTCACGTACTTTGTTATTGTTCTCTGCGTATCCGTTGATCTGTTGTTCGATCGATGAAATGCGTGAAGGATCTGTTACTGTGACAAAAGTTGTGTTTCTGTACTTCCAATTATTTCCATCCTGATAATCGTCAGGCATCACTTCCACAAAGTTCTCATACACGGTAAAGCACGGATCGTCAAAGCTTGAATTGGTCGGCTGCTTCCTAAAAACTCCGGCTATTTCATAATCATGCCATCGGTTTTCCCCTTCCAGCAGATGCACAAACGATTTGCCTACCACCTTGGTATCATTAAATAGTTTCAACGCCTCCTCATCACTAATAAAAATTTTATTTTTCCCGGTAAGATCATTAGCGCTTCCTTCAATAAACTCAAAAGTAAAGACCTTAAAAAAATCAGGATCAACGTAGGCAATGTTCGAGTCAAAAATTTCATCTCCTAACTTCAAATTTGCATACGTATTCGAATAGCGGATTATTTGCTTCACATCACCAACGTTTTGCCTGATGGACTCACCTAGGGGGATTGGCACATAGCCATATTCTGTTAGGTTATTTTGAAATTCGCGCACGGTATTGACTCTGTAAATCTCATTTGCATTCTTGTGATGAGTGTCAAAACTTGCGTTGAAATCGTAATTGAAGTAGCCAACAATGCAACAACCAATGGCGATGGCCATTCCAAAAATGTTGATGAAGATATAAAGCTTATTCTTCATCATATTGCGCAGGGTGATGAGGATGTGATTTTTCAGCATGGTTTAATGGGTTACCAAGATTGGACTCAGATTACTTTCTAAAGGTTGCACACTTCCTCCAAGAAATATGCCATCGCATGGAAAGAATCAATTATGATCGGAATTCAATATCACTAAAGGCAAAGTGTTCGACTTTGTACACTTGCTGTGTTCAATCGTGAGCGTAAAAAAAATAAGCTCCCTCTTGGGAGCTTACTCTAACCTAAACCTACAGTAATCAAATATGGAATTGCTCCTTGATATTTTCAGTCACCACCTTACCATCAAACAGGTTGACAATGCGGTGAGCATAATTAGCATCATAAGGTGAGTGAGTAACCATCACAATGGTTGTTCCCTCTTCATTTAATTGCGATAATAATTTCATAACTTCTTCGCCATTGGCCGAATCCAGGTTACCGGTTGGTTCATCGGCAAGAATTACTTTTGGTTTCGCAACAATAGCGCGTGAAATGGCTACACGCTGTTGCTGACCACCTGAAAGTTGCTGTGGGAAGTGATTTCTCCGGTGCATGATGTTCATGCGCTCCAACACTTCTTCAACACGCTGCTTTCTCTCGGCAGCGGGCACTTTCATATAGAGAAGAGGTAATTCAACATTTTCAAAAACAGTAAGTTCATCAATCAGGTTGAAGCTTTGGAATACAAAGCCGATTGAACCTTTGCGCAATTGCGCGCGCTGGCGCTCCGAGTACTTTGCTACTTCATGGTCGCCAAAATGATATTCACCATTGCTTGGATTGTCAAGTAACCCAAGGATGTTCAAGAGGGTTGACTTTCCGCATCCTGAAGGGCCCATGATGGCCACAAACTCGCCATCCTTAATTTCCAGGTTGATCTGGTTAAGAGCTGTTGTTTCCACCTCTTCGGTGGTATACACTTTTTCAATGTTTTT
>JAKEEN010000110.1 GCA_022616575.1 Flammeovirgaceae bacterium | reverse complement strand
ATATAGTAGGTTAGTAGTTGAGAAGGTCGAGCCCTATATCTTTTCGGAAATATACTCCATCCCAGGTGATCTTTGCAACTTGTTCATAAGCCTGTTCTCTGGCTTCTGTCAATGTTTTTCCTTTTCCGGTGACGGCTAACACCCGGCCCCCGTCAGTTACAACTTCTTTTCCGTTGATTTTGGTTCCAGCGTGAAAGACGGTTGCTTTCGTAGATTGTGTCAGTCCGTTAATGGTTTTTCCTTTTTCATACTCGCCCGGGTAGCCACCGGCCACCATAACAATACTTAGGGCAAAGTCCGGGTCAATTTTTACCGATGTTTTTTTCAATTCGCCTTTAGCGCAGGCGACCAATAGTTCCACAAAATCAGACTGAATGCGGCTCATCACCGATTGAGTTTCAGGGTCACCCATACGCGCATTATATTCAATTACGAATGGCTCACCACCCACATTCATTAAGCCGATAAAAATAAATCCTTTGTAATGGATGTTTTCTTTTTTTAATCCGGCAATGGTTGGTTTTATGATTCGTTCTTCAACTTTGGATAAAAATTCTTTTCCAGCAAAGGGAACAGGAGAGACTGAACCCATACCCCCTGTATTTAAGCCGGTATCTTGATTGCCAATTCGCTTGTAATCTTTTGCTTCAGGAAGTATTACATAATCATTTCCATCAGTCAGTACAAAAACAGAGAGCTCAATGCCTTTCAGAAATTCTTCAATCAGCACTTTGGCACTTGCTTCGCCAAATTTTTTATCGCGAAGCATGGATTGAATTTCTGCTTTTGCTTCTTCATGCGATTCGCTAATCACAACACCTTTTCCAGCGGCCAGCCCGTCTGCTTTTAAAACGATAGGTGTTTTGCAACCGTCAATGTAAGCAAGGGATTGCTGAAGTCTATTGGCAGTAAATGTTTCTGCTTTAGCTGTTGGGATTTGATGCCGCAACATAAACTGCTTTGAAAAATCCTTACTGCCTTCTAGTTGAGCCCCAGTTTTATCAGGACCTACCATGAGAATGCTTTTTAAATCACTATTGCTTTCAAAATAATTTCTGATGCCTTTTACAAGCGGAACTTCCGGACCTACAAGAATTAAGTCGATCTTCTTTTCTAACGAAAATTTTCCCAGGGCTTCAAAATCATCAACAGCAATGGAAACATTTTCAGCAATAGAAGCTGTACCGGCATTACCGGGAGCCACATAAAGATTTTTGCAGTGCGTACTTTGTTTGATTTTCCAGGTAAAGGCATGCTCGCGGCCTCCATTACCAACAATTAGAATATTCATGAAAAAGGATCAATGTACCATTACAAACAACATGCAATGGTTAGTTAATAAGGCCACAAAGATACCTTCTAATGCTGATTTCCCCGCAAGTGAGGTAGTACTTTTGTTTCGCTTGACTTTGAATGAAGGCGCATGATGTCAGTGGGTGTATGGCAACAAATGGCCATTCCGCCATAAATGGCAATCGGAAATTTTATGAGATGACCATCCTGAACGAGTACCTCAAGCCACCCGTCCATGGTATACGAATTGTCTGCTACTTTCTTTTTATAATCCGGATGGGAGTGGTCAAGTAATTCATTAGGTTGAACACCAAGCATATTTACGATTTCCTTCCAATAGGTAGGCGAAAGTTTTTCATGTGTCACGTCCACTTCATTGAGGTGACTACAGAGATCAAGTGCGATAGCTTTTGTTTGTTTGCCTACGTTGGAATGAGGGTCAAAAATTAAGAAAAGCTCATTTGGATGGAATTGCATGGCTTTTTCGTTTAGTGTACTATGAATATAGTCTAAAATGAATCATGAATCAATCCCTCAATTCATAATGCTGCCGGCAAGCAAGCTTTTGATCCATACGATCATGGCCTGAGGTTGAATGCCAAACCAAACGAGCAATAAAGTTAAAATGCTAACCGTAGAAACACTCACTACGTACATGGTAGGATTTAATTTATCAGCCTCTTCTACTTTAGGCTGCTCGAACATCACAGCAATAATTTTGATGTAATAGTAGAGACCGATCACGCTGTTAACTGCCAGGGCAACAACCAAAAGCCAAAGTCCGGTGCTTACTCCGGAAGCAAGCAAATAGAATTTTCCAACAAAACCGGCTGTGAGGGGTATGCCTGCTAATGAAAGAAGCATGGCTGTTAGCGCTGCAGCCATAAAGGGTCTTCGCCAAAATAGTCCCTGGTAATCCTCCATTCGTTCTGCGTCACGATCGGTATCTGATAATATGGTGATGATGCCAAATGCGCCAATGCTTGTAATAAAGTAAGCGGTGAGATAAAAGCTAATGGCTTCTACACCTGATTCATTGCCCGCAAGAAATGCAACCAATATATATCCAAGGTGGGCGATGGATGAATATGCTAGAATTCGCTTGACATTATTTTGCCGCAAGGCAAGTAAATTACCAACAAACATCGAAGTAATGGCGATTACTACAAAAATTAGTACGAGGGTGGGGTAGTGGTATCCATCGACTTGAGTAAAGAATCTAACCAGCAGGGCAATCATGCCTCCTTTTGAAACGGTAGCAATAAATGCTGTTACCGGAGCGGGTGCGCCTTCATAAACATCGGGCGTCCACATGTGAAAGGGCACAACACCCAGTTTAAATCCGACACCCACTATCATCAATCCAAAACCTGCAAGTAAAATCAATGATAGACTTTCTTTCGATTTGATGGTTTCCGCAATTCCTGAAAAGTCCATCGAGCCTGTTTCAGAATAGACCAATGCCATACCAAATAATAAAAATGCAGAAGAGAAGGCCGCCAGTATCAAATACTTAATCCCTGCTTCGTCAGAACGCTCCCGTTTGCGCAAGTAGGCGATCATTGAATAGAGGGCAACGCTTAATATTTCAAGGCCAAGAAACAGCGATACAAAGTGTTTACTGATCACTAACATAGCGGCACCAAGTGTTGCCAGCAAAAGCAAAATGTAGTATTCTTCTTTACGTTCTTCGCGCTGTTCAAAGTATGGATAGGAAAGCATGACAATAGCCAGCGTGCTAATCACAATCAATATTGTATTGAATGTTCCAAATCCATCAACTATAAAGAGGGGCTCAACACTAAAGGTTTTAGTAGCGGCATACGCCAGTAAATAATAAAAAACACCCAGAAGGCTAAAGCCACTAATCATGTAGGCGAGTTTGTGATTTCGTTTGAAAGCAATTACCAGCATAACTAACACAGAGGCACCGGCCAGGAGAATACCGGGCAGGAGATTGATAAACTCAAGTTTATTCATAAGCACCTCCTTCACTTTTAATTCCTTGATGCTTGTCTAAATGGTCTGACGTGTGACTGGCTTTAGCCTCAATCAGAAACTCTACATTGATTTGTACCTGCTCAATTACTTTTTTAGTTGTGTTTAAAACAGGTTGAGGGAAAAGGCCCAGCCAAATAATAGCAACCACCAGCGGAACCATTATTATTTTTTCTCGTACTGAGAAATCGGGGAGGATCTTATTAATTAATTCAGGACCAAGGAAGACTTTCTGCATAATTCTTAATGAGTAAACTGTGGCGGCAACAAGTCCAAGGGTAGCAAAGACTGTTAGTATTGGATTAGACTGCCATGCTCCGATAAGGGTAAGGAATTCTGCCACAAAATTTCCGAGGCCGGGCAAGCCAAGCGAAGCTAGCACAAAAACCAATGCTACGGTTCCCATGAAAGGCACCTTCGCCCAAAAACCGCCCATGGTGGTGATATCGCGTGTGTGGATGCGTTCATACAGTGAACCGGCTAAAATGAAAAGTGCCCCCGTACTAATGCCGTGGGTGATCATTTGCATCACGACACCCTGAAGTGCGAGTTCATTAAAAGCAAATACACCCAGCATAACGAAACCCATATGACTGACGCTGGTATAGGCAACCAATCGCTTCAGATCAGTTTGTGCAAAGGCAAGGATTGCTCCGTAGATAATCCCAACTACACCAAGCAACATAGCCCAGGGTGCAATTTCAACCGCTGCTTCAGGAAAAAGAGGAACGACAAAACGCAGCAGCCCATAAGCTCCTGTTTTCAAAAGCAAGCCCGCCAAAATTAAACTGCCGGCAGTAGGGGCTTCAGTATGAGCATCAGGAAGCCATGTATGGAATGGAACAACAGGTAATTTGACAATGAAGGCTGCGAGAAACCCCAGCATCAACCAACGTGCTACTTTAAGCGATAGAGGGGTGTTTAGCAATTGAAAATAATCAAACGTGTATGTTCCTGTCTGATTTCCATGAATGAAATAAAGTCCCAGAATGGCCAACAACATGAGTAAGCCACTGGCTTGTGTGAAAATGAAAAACTTGTACGCGGCATACGTTCTATTCTCATGCCCCCAAATACCAATGAGAAAGTACATAGGAATAAGCATTACTTCCCAGAAGAAATAGAACATGAATAAATCCACCGTAAGGAACACGCCTGTTATGCCTGCAATCACCCAGAGTAAATTGAAGTGAAAGAATCCGGTTTTGTATTGAATCTCTTTCCATGATGTTAGTACAGCAAGAATACCGAGGAAGAAAGTCAAGACAAGCATCAACAAACTCAACCCATCAAGAGCAAAAGAAAAATCAATTCCAAAACTGGGTACCCAGGGTTCGGTGAATTTGATCAGCCATGGCGACCCGGTTTGTTCCATGAAGGAAAAACTTTCAATCCAAAGAACAATTACGATCACAAAATTTATAATCATGGCAACGAGTGAAATCCACCGGCAGACACTGGAACTCCATCGCGAAGCAATCCAGGCGAGGACACCGCCAGTCATTAGTATTAGGATTAAGTAGATCAGTACCATACTATCAATTCAATATTGAAAATTCAAGATTCAAAATTGCTTATCAGGTCCAATTTTGAATTTTATATTTTGAATAAGTTAATGAAAATCCCAATTGTTAGTATCAAAATAGCTCCAACAACAATCCCCATTACGTACCATCGAAGTATTCCACTTTGTGAGAAAGCAAACAGTCGATTGAGTGCACTTGCTATTGACACTAATGCTGAATACAATTTATCGATCACGTCATTTTTATTAATCAAAGCGACAAAAACAAAGGGTTTCACAAAAAGTGTATCGTAAAGTTTATCAAAGCCCCATCCGCTAAACCAAAAATTATGGAGCGTATGCATGGCATTTTTTACTTT
>JAKEEN010000109.1 GCA_022616575.1 Flammeovirgaceae bacterium | reverse complement strand
GCTTCCTCCACAAAGAAGTAGCGCCTCCGGTCGGGGTTTACGGAGGCCTCGGTGATGAACTGGATGTTCTTCTTATAAAACCCGATAAGTTCGGGAGGTAAGGTAAAAACCGCCAGTTTATTGATGCGTTGATGGGCAAAAAAGCCCCAACTGCATAAGAAAAGGCATCCAATTGCAAGGAAAATAGCAAGAAATAGCCGTTTTAGCACGATTAAAGGTATCAAAACCTTGGAAATTCTAAATTCTTCATTCTAATTTCTAAATTCTTTTAATACCTTTGCAGTCCTTTATTTTAAGGCAGAAACAATGGCAAATCACAAGTCAGCAGAAAAAAGAATCCGTGCTAACGAAGCAAAGAGGGTAAGAAACCGCTACCAGCATAAAACTACCCGCACGGTAGTAAAGAAATTAAAAACAACAGCCAACAAAGATGAGGCAAGCGCTTTACTGAAAGAAGTTATCTCGATGTTGGACAAACTGGCAAAGAAGAATATTATTCACTGGAAGAAAGCCGCTAACCAAAAGTCAAAACTGACTAAGCACGTAAACGGTCTTGCCAAATAAGATTTTCAATAAACTCAAAAAGAACCCTGACGGTAACAACGATCGGGGTTTTTTTATGCACTGACACAGTTTATTAAACAGACCCACAGAGTCAACTGATCAAATGGAATTAGGTACTAATCAAATGGAATTAAGCACTGATCATCTGGAATTGAGTACTAATCATCTGGAATTGAGTTCTAATCATCTGGAATGAAGCACTAATCATCTGGAATGAAGCACTAATCATCTGGAATGAAGCACTAATCATCTGGAATTAAGCACTAATCATCTGGAATTAAGCAGTGATCAGAAGGAATGAAGCAGTGATCACTTGGAATTGGGAACTGGTCAATTGGACACTGCCCAGAAAAGTGTGTAAAGGGGGGAGTGACACTGCCATAAAGTGTTGGTAGTGTCTAAGTGTTTAGCCTCACCCATCTCCTCTTTTCTGCTAACTGATAATTCAGCTTGCCCTCTCCCGCTGGAGAGGGCATCTTCGAGTGATGCGAGTTGAAGAACGTTGTTGGGTGGGGCTTACAACATGATCAATTCTAGCTCTTTTTTATTGTAACCTGACAAAGCAGGACTAAAAACTTATTTCTTATTTTTAAAGCATGACCTACCGTGAAAATTTAAACATCAAAAGTTGGGCTGAAGAAGACAGGCCCAGGGAGAAGCTCATGCTGAAAGGCAGGGCCGCCCTCTCTGATGCTGAGTTAATTGCCATCTTGTTAGGATCGGGGACCACTTCCATGAGTGCTGTGGATGTTGCTAAAATTCTTTTGCAACAGGTAGGCAATGATTTGAATGAACTGGCCCGCCTTTCGGTCAAAGACTTAATGAAGCAGAGGGGAATTGGCGAAGCGAAAGCCATCACCATTGTGGCTGCTCTTGAATTGGGGCGCAGAAGAAAAGACTCATTCCCGGAAGAGAAAGTGAAGCTTACCTCATCCAAAGACGCATACAATCTTCTTCAGGAGCATCTTGCTGACATCCCCCATGAAGAATTTTGGATCATCTTAGTCAATCGGGCCAACCGTGTTATCAAGAAACAACAAATCAGTCAGGGAGGTGTAGCCGGAACCGTGGCTGATCCTAAAATGATTTTTAAGGTGGCGCTGGAAGAATTAGCCAGCGGAATTATTCTGGCACATAATCACCCTTCCGGAAACCTCACCGCCAGCCAGCAAGACATTGAACTTACCAAAAAACTGAAAGAATCCGGTAAGCTGTTGGAAGTACAGGTGCTCGATCATATTATCATTGCGGGTAATAAATTTCTCAGCTTTGCCGATGAAGGAATGTTATAACAGCATTTTGTAAGAGACGCGCAGTTGTGCGTCTCTACACGACCAATAATCATGAAAACAAAAAACATCATTATTGTCATATTGGCTGCGATAAGCATCGCCACCATTTATTATTCAATGCAAGGCAGCCAGGACGATGCCGCGTATGTAGCCTCCATTGAAAAAGAACGAAAAGAGAAAAATGTGCTCATGCGTTCGGGCGATGAATCACCATTCAGTGACTCAGTTTCCGTTTTTACAGGATTGAAATATTACCCTGTCGACATCAACTACCGAATTATTGCAAACCTGGTTCCTATAGAAAATAAAAAGATAGTGGTACTGGCAACGAGCGATGGCAAAGAGAAAAAATACCTGGAATACGCTTACGCGGAATTTGACCTTGGCGGTGAAGAAAACAAGCTCCTTATTTTTGAAATGATAGAGATGGGCCCTTACAGAGGAACCCTATTTTTAGCTTTTGGAGATGCCACCAGTGGAAGGGAGACATACGGGGCCGGCAGATATCTTGATATCAGGAAGGCACCGGGAGCTACCAGCGTCACATTAGATTTTAACAACGCCTATAACCCCTACTGCGCTTACAACGATAATTACTCCTGCCCCCTTCCTCCGCGTGAAAATCTTCTCACTATACCCATTGAAGCAGGCGAAAAGGTTTACTATTAATTCAAAGAATCGCTGTATTTTTGGCAACCGATTTAAAGCCGTCAGACTGCTATAGGCCTTAACCAAACAGCGGTAAGACGGCTCTTTCATTGGGTATATTGAAGAGTTTATTATGAAAATTTCTTACAACTGGTTAAAGCAATATATAGACATCAGGGAGTCGGCTGAAGACCTTGGCAAGGTACTAACATCAACAGGCCTGGAAGTTGAAAGTGTCGAGCCTTTTGAAACTGTCAAGGGTGGTCTCAGAGGCCTTGTTATTGGCGAAGTACTCACCTGTATAAAGCATCCCAATGCAGATAAACTATCAGTCACTACAGTCGATGTTGGTTCTGATAAACCCCATCAAATTGTTTGCGGGGCACCCAATGTAGCTGCAGGACAAAAAGTAGTTGTTGCGCTTCCCGGTTCAACGGTGTATCCCGCTAAGGGCGAACCTTTCACCATTAAAAGTGCCAAGATTAGGGGCGAACTCTCTGAGGGAATGATCTGTGCCGAAGACGAAATCGGGTTGGGAGAAAGTCATCAAGGTATAATGGTGTTAACCACACAAGTGCCCAACGGAACCCTTGCCTCCGGGTTCTTTAATGTTGAAACCGACTATGTATTTGAGATAGGGCTCACACCCAATCGTATTGATGCAGCCTCGCATATAGGAGTTGCCCGCGATATTAAAGCATCCGTTAAACGGGATGTAAAATGGCCCTCGGTAGATCTTTTTAAAGTTGACAGTAATAAACTAACCATTGGGGTAACCGTAGAAAATAATGAAGCGTGTCATCGCTTCTCTGGTTTAACCATGACTGGAATACGCGTAAAAGAATCTCCAGACTGGTTAAAGAATAAACTCGTAGCCATCGGCCTCACCCCTATCAATAACATCGTTGACATCACCAATTTCGTATGCCATGAAATGGGCAAGCCCATGCACGCATACGATGCCGATAAAATAACCGGCAACGAAATCATAGTGAAGACACTTGCGCAGGGTACAAAATTCACTACCCTTGACGGCAAAGAGCGTGAGCTTACCGCCAATGACCTGATGGTTTGCAATGCGCGGGAGCCGATGTGTATTGCCGGTGTATTCGGTGGTATGCATTCTGGTATTACCAGTTCAACCACGAGCATCTTCCTGGAAAGTGCGCACTTCTGGGCAGACTATATTCGAAAAACAGCATTGCACCACGGATTAAAAACAGATTCTTCGTTCCGTAATGAGCGTGGACCAGATCCGAACCTCACTGTATTCTCGCTGAAGCGCGCAGCCTTGCTCATCAAAGAAATTGCAGGAGGCGAAGTATCATCGGAAGTCGTAGATGTATATCCGAAGAAAATCGAAAACCGAATTATTCAGGTAGCCGACAAAAATGTAAATCGCCTGATCGGCAAGGTTATATCAAGGGAAGAAGTTTTTAGCATATTGAAAAGTCTCGATATAGAGATCATTGAAAAGAAAGAAGACCGTTACACGGTTTCTGTTCCACCTTATCGGGTAGATGTTTTGCAGGAAGCCGATGTGATCGAAGAGATTCTTCGCATCTATGGATTCAACAATGTAGAGCTGAAGGAGGAATCGGGTACAGATTATATTGCTTACTTCCCAGCGAAGGATGAGAACAAATTTAAAACCGTGTTGGGCAGTCAGTTGGTCGCCAACGGATTTTACGAAATCTGGACAAACTCATTAACTAACCAAGCTTACACGTCAAGAAACAACCTGGCGTTTGAGGGAGAGCCGGTTGAAATGCTTAACAAACTCAGTGAAGAACAGGGGGTGCTTCGGCAAACCATGCTATTTACCGGTTTGGAAGTTTGTTCTTATAACATCAATAGAAAACAAAAAGACATCAAATTCTTCGAGTTTGGCAAAGTCTACCGTCAGGTTCAAGGCAAGTATGAAGAAAACAATCGCTTGTCTTTATATATGTCTGGCAATATGGAGACAGAAAACTGGCAGCATAAAACTACTCCGGCAACCTATCATGACCTGGCCCAACAAGTAAGTCAGCTCCTGGCTGCTTGTGGTATTAATCATTACAAACAAGAAAAGGTTGATGACCAATTGTTCGATTATGCGCTGAAAATCACACTTGGTAAGAGTGTTATCGGCCTCATAGGAAAAGTAAAAGCATCGATCCAAAAAGATTTCGGACTCAAGCAGGAAATATTCTTTGCAGAACTGGACAGCGCCTTGCTTTTCAGGCAGGCAAATCCTAAGTTAGTAATTCAGGAGGTTCCTAAATTTCCGGAAGTTAGGCGTGATTTATCGTTGGTGCTTGATAAACAAGTTATCTTCGATGAGATAAAATCACTGACCTACTCAACTGAGAAGCGGTTGATCAAAGATTTGCGTGTGTTTGATGTGTATGAGGGCAAAAATATCCCCGAAGGGAAGAAAGCGTATGCATTAGGTTTTACTCTTCAGGATAGTACCAAGACCCTGACCGATGAGGAGATTGAAAAAACAATGGATCGGTTGATGAAAGCCTTTGAAGAAAGGCTGGGTGCGCTCATCAGGAAATAGGAAACTTGCTGGCAATAACATAGAAATAGTTAACCATGGATCAGGAAGTATTAAAAACCAATCTGAACGGCCTGGAACGAAAGCTGGTGGTGCTCATCAACGAGCATAAAACCCAGAAAGAACAGATTAAGACGTTGAAATCTGAAAACCAGGTTCTGAAAGACGCCCTGAAAACCCGTGATGAACAACTAAGCGATTTTAGAAATAAGATTAAAATCTCTAAAATTGTGGATAATTTAAACCCGGAAGACGGAAGTTCTTCGGAGTTGAAGAGGAAAGTGGAGGAATACATTCGTGAGATTGACAAGTGCATTGCCCACTTAAGTAAGTAGCGCTATCTGTAAGTATCATTAATGGAGGAACTGTCAATAAAAATAAAAATAGGCGACCGTGAATACCCCATGAAGGTGAAGCGGGATGACGAGGAGAGGATTCGCATAGCCAGCCGGCTCATTAATGAAAAGCTGAAATCTTACAGAGAGCAATTTGGAATTGACGACAAGCAAGACCTGCTTGCGATGGTTGCTTTCGACTGCCTGATTGATAAAATGACTTCTGAAGAAAGTCATCAGGTTATAGATCAAACTGTTTTTGAGAAAGTGAATCATCTCAACCAGTTAGTAGCTCAATCCATACTTTAACCCTTCTTCCACACTTCCTTTAGGTCAAAGAGGCCGACCGGGTGTAACCATAAAATACACCGTTATGACCACACCCATTATCATCATAATCATCAGCCTTGCTTCTACTGTGGTGTTGAGCCTGCTGTTTGGAACCTTCCTGTACAAAAGAAAATACAAAAGAAGACTGGAAGAGATTGAAGAGAAAGCAAAGCTTATTCAAAAAGAAGCCGACATTGCCGCTGAGAACCTGAAGAAGGATAAAATACTCGAAGCGAAAGAGCGTATCCTCAAAATGAAGACTGAATTTGAGGAAGAAGCCAACCGTAAGAAAAACCAGATCATTGCCAACGAGCAGAAGATTAAGCAGCGCGAACAAACCATCAACAAAGAACTCGAGCAGATTAAGCGAAAAGAAGGCGAGCTTGACGACATGAAAACCGATGTAGCGGCCCAGTTAGAACACGTGAAGAAACGCAAAGAAGAGCTCGACAAATTCAACCAGCAAAAAATTCAGGTGCTTGAGAATATCTCCAAGCTCACTGCCGATGAGGCCCGCGAGCAGTTGGTAGCATCATTAAAAGACGAGGCACAAACGAAAGCGGCTTCTTATATCAAAGAGATTATGGAGCAGGCTAAGCTGAGCGCTACTAAAGAAGCCAGGAAAATTGTGGTTGAAACCATTCAGCGCACGGCTACTGAACATGCCATTGAAAACTGTGTTTCTGTATTCAACATCGAAAGTGATGATATTAAAGGAAAAGTAATTGGGCGTGAAGGAAGAAACATCCGCGCTTTAGAAGCGGCAACCGGTGTTGAAATTATTGTGGATGATACGCCCGAAGCCATTATCATTTCAGGTTTTGATCCGGTACGAAGAGAGATTGCAAGGCTTTCACTGCACAGGTTGGTACAAGATGGTCGTATTCACCCAGCTCGTATTGAAGAGATTGTTGCCAAGACCTCCAAGAATATTGAAGATGAAATTGTAGAAATCGGTGAACGAACGGTGATTGACCTGGGCATTCATGGCCTCCATCCCGAATTGGTGAAAATGGTCGGTCGCATGCGTTTCCGTTCATCGTATGGTCAGAACCTGTTGCAACACTCCCGCGAAGTAGCTAATCTCTGCGCTATCATGGCGTCTGAACTTGGATTAAATGTGAAGCAGGCCAAACGTGCCGGTTTACTTCACGATATCGGAAAAGTGTGGCCGGAAGAACTGGAGAAACCGCACGCTATTGTGGGGATGGAGTTAGCGCAGAAATACAAAGAACACCCGGTGGTCTGCAATGCCATTGGTGCCCACCACGATGAAATTGAAATGACCAGCATTATCTCTCCGATCATCCAGGCATGCGATGCCATTAGCGGGGCAAGACCAGGTGCAAGACGCGAAGTAATGGAGCAATACATCAAACGCCTTCGTGAGTTGGAGGAAGTAGGAATGAGCTTTGAGGGAGTGGAAAAATGTTATGCCATACAAGCAGGCAGAGAGCTACGTGTCATCGTAGATGCCGAAAAAGCAACCGATGATCGTGCAGGGCAATTGAGCTTTGACATTTCTCAAAAGATTGAACGCGATATGCAGTACCCTGGACAGATTAAAGTAACGGTGATACGCGAGATGAGAAGTGTGGCATACGCCAAGTAGCCGATGATACCGGGCTGACTAAAATGGTTATGCTCTTATTTTCTTCTAATGTTTTCAAGGCATGCCCACGCAACTAACTAAGCACAAAACGTTATTTTTTCATTGTGGCCGCCTTGTTGGTAAACCAAAGTGCTTCTTGCGGATTGGAGTTCAAAAGTAGTTCGCCCAGTCGCTGATAGACCTCGGTTTTACTGCTATCCATTGAAAGTGCTTCACGGTAGTATTTAATTGATTCGCTTGTTCTGCCCTTTACATCATTGATGTACGCGATAAAATGACTGAGTTGAGCACTTCGGTAGCCGGTTGCATACGCCTTGTTGTACCACTCCAAAGCGTTATCAAGCTGATTTTGATTATAGTAGCAATCGCCAATCAATAACATGGCATCGGCATAATCCGGTTTATAGGTCAGAATACTCATCCCTTCATCCACAGCTTGTTTATAATTTCTGCGATCAAAAAAAATGTAGGCTTTGGAGTACTGCACTTCAGCATATTGAGGCTGAACGGCCAGCACTTTATTATACAAGTTCAGGGCGGAATCATATTGATTCAAATTCAAAAAACAATTACCGGCATTTCGATAGTGATCGATGTTCTGTGGTTCCGCCAGAATGGCCAGCTTATAATATTTTAATGATGAATCATATTTCTGGTTGTTATAATACTCCATAGCCAGGGCTTGGTGATATTGTATACGCTGACCAACCGAATCTACTTCACCGCTTAAAAAAACACTCAGTATGATAATCATGAAAATGGAGCCGATAAACCCAAGCACTATAAAAATAACCAGCTTGCCTTGCCTGGGGTTCAGATTCTGCGCTTGCCCCGGTGTTCGCTTTTTGAAAATCTCTTTTACATCTTCAAAGAAGATATCCCATTTGCCGGGGCCATACATCGATTCGAAAGATTTTTCGACTGGTGAAAATGTCTCTTGTGATGGTTTTCTCCGATGCCAGAAAAACTGGAAGACACAATAGGCAAACCCTCCGAAGAGGATATACCAGAGAGCATCGTCAATGGCATTTGCTAACGGTAAAGAAAACAGTAAAAGAATACCCGCAATCAGGTAGCCTTTCGATTTTTGCTGAGTAGCTGACGGATCGCTTTCCATTCGATCGCGGGATGTTTTTTATTCCATCAAGGAGGTAATTTCATTTGCTTCAATCCGAATATCATCTTCGCCTACTTCATCAAACGGATTTTCAAGATGATCCTGGATATTATCAAGGCTCACCAAAATAAAGCTGTACAGAATAGGCATAACATACTCCAGGTTGGCTGAATAATCTTCAAAGGTGCTGGCAAAGTAAGGCCCGTAAATGATTGGGAATACATAAATGAAAACTTTGCTGTATGCTCTCAACGTAACCGGAGTACGGTAAGCCTGGATGATTTTCAGGTTATCGAACGCAATAATCATTTTGCTCAGGTATTGGTTCACCCGTGAAGTATCGCTGCTCTGAACACCGTGGTCTCTTAGGTCAACAAAGAGATAGGATAGCCGGGAAAAAATATGGTAAATGTTTCTTTCATTCTGCTCCCAATCTTTACGTTGTGATGTGCGGAAACTCAAGCGGATGGCTATTAATAAATCGCGTATCAAAATCTTCGCTCGTTTGGGCAACTCTGCATCACGATCTGTGGTCCAATCGCGGGTAGCATAATAAATGGCTATTGCATGACCTTTAAAATCTGAGAATCGCTGCAGGGCTGTTTCCCTTCTTGTGTAGGCTGATCCAATCGAAAATACTACCGGAAAAACAATAGCAACACCCACCAGCATATCCGGAAACCGGGCAATAAGACCTAGGTGAAAACACACATAGCTGGATATCACCGAAAGGATGGTGACAATAAATGTTTTGTAATTAATAATAAGTGAGAAACTCTTAAGAACTCGTTTCATGGTTCCGAATTTCCTAAAAGAAATGCAGTATTACTAAATTGTTAACACGAAAGTTAATGTGTAACGACTTCCTTTAGTCACCTGTTACCTCTACCTCAACCCTGACATTCTTTCTGGCGTTGGCACTGTGTTTATCATACAGAGGCTTTTTTCCTCCCCATGCTTTTATCTCTATACGACTCCCATCAATCCCCTGAGAAATGAGCCATTCCCGGATGCAGGCTGCACGCTGATAGGATAGTTCCTTGGCAGATCCCATTTTGGTAACATCATCTGATGTAATGGAGAAGAAGTCTCTGCTGGGCCCCATGGTTATAATCTTGCCATGATAATTGGCATTAGTATGGCCGTGCAGCTTGATCATGAAGTTGGGATTGTCCTGAAGCAGGGTTAGCAGGTTATTTAGTTCATACCTCGACTCCGGCATCATCACAGCGGCATCATTGAAGAAATATACATTGTATAAAGTGCCAAAGTCCCCCTTCTTGTACCGTTGCAAATCAAAGTAAACTACAAAAGTGGTCCCCAATAAATCCACATATGGTTTTACCGTGTCAGACAACGGATTTTGATAATCTAATTCTTGTTGTATTTTTTTATAGCCAAATGCTTCGCAAATCAAAATCAGTTTGCCGGTGCCTTTTGGATCTGGCAAGAACAAGTACTCATTCCCATTTACTTTCTTAATCAGTTTATTCGAAGCAGCATTGATCACTTGCACCTCACCGTCAACAATCCTGTTTTTCTGTCCGTAATAGAGACTTAAAAAAACTTCGGTGTTACTCAACATCATGTGTGGATATTGAACAATGGGGGGTTGCTGATACTCTGGCTCTACATAATTGTCAGGGAAGGTTTGGGTTGTGTCCGCTGGTTTTGTTTCTGTGACCTGGGTTACTTGAGCCACTTCTTCAGTAGGTTTTTCCTCCATAACCGTTACTGCTTCTGTTTTTTGAGCAGGATCTTCTTTCTTTACCTCCGTTTCCGCTACAACCGGCTTCTCTTCCTGAACTGGCTCAACGGGTTTGGCAGCTAAGTTAGGATCTGTCGATCCAATGATTCCCGGAATCACTCTCACCCATGCATTTGTAAAGGTGCCTTGTTTACGGGTGGCCAGCATATCTTTGATGCCTGATTTTAAATCTGAGTAATAGTTAAGGTAAACAAAGTAAAGATTACGGCTTGAGTTAAAGCCATATTCTGCTTTTACACCTTTGTTGATAAGTCCTTCAGTAAATTTTTTGGCATAATCTTCACGCGTATCTGCATAGGCAGCCACCACCGTATAATAACCGGCAGGTAATTCTTTAGCATTTTGCGCAAAAACCGTTGATAGCGATCCAAAGAAGAGGATGCATAGAGCACATTTTTTCATGTAAGTTTCCTGGTTGGAGTACTCAAATGTGCCTCAAAAAAATCACTTTTTCAATTAAAAAAGCGTTTATTAGACACAAATCTGATGTATGAATTATGTCGAAAAAACAAAAAAAATATGATCCTACTTTTGATTGCTTGTTAAGCATTCGTATGGTTTTGAATTGAAGGCCCATGAGTTACATTTACCCACAATATGAAAATTCTTATCCTTGGCCCTGCTTTTCCATATCGAGGCGGAATTGCAGATACCAATGAAGCATTATGCAGAGCCCTGTTACGCATCCATCACGATTCTTCAATCATCACGTTCACCTTTCAATACCCTTCATTTTTATTTCCCGGCAAGACCCAGTATTCTGTTGAACCAGCGCCACCTGGTTTAACTATTTCAAGATTGATAAACTCCATCAATCCTTTCAATTGGATTGGCGTGGCAAAAAAGATAAATGAGTTACAGCCTGACCTCATCGTTATTCGTTATTGGATTCCGTTTTTGGCTCCCTGTTTTGGAACGATCGCACGGCTATTGAGAAAAAAAATAGAAGTAGTTGGTCTGTGTGACAATATTATTCCTCATGAACCGCGGTTTTATGACCCTTATTTAACGCGGTATTTTATCAACTCGTGCAATAAATTCATCACCCTTTCACAAACAGTCTATCATGAATTAAGGACTTTCACAAAGAAACCATGTGTTGTCATACCACATCCAATCAATGACCAGTTAGAAAAAAAAGTTGATAAACCGGAGGCGAGAAAAAAACTTGGTCTTGATGAAGAGGGAGAATATGTACTCTTCTTTGGTCTGGTACGCAAATATAAAGGCCTGGATCTTCTCATGGCGGCTTTGAATGATGAGCAACTGCGAAGCAGAAATGTAAAGCTCATTATTGCGGGGGAGTTTTATGATGATCCTGAAATATACCTCCGCATGATCAGACAGAGCAAATTGGAAGACCATGTACTGATTCACAATCAATTCATAGCTGCCAGCGATAT
>JAKEEN010000108.1 GCA_022616575.1 Flammeovirgaceae bacterium | reverse complement strand
GCTGTCTCAACCATTACGGTAAATGGTGGATGTTTTTTTGAGAACCCCTCAGGATGTACGGCCGCAACAATGGTTGATATTAGTACAGGTCAGCCACTTTGCAATCCGTTCATTCCGACAGGGCTTCCTCAAAACTTAACTCCAACCACCGTATTCTTTAATAATGTAAGTACAAATTGCTCAACTGTAACCGGAATAGACGATAGTCAATTTAATGAAGATAAATTCTCTATCTACCCAAATCCTGCATCACTTATATTGAATATTCAGTTGCCCGTTGATTTGAAGCATGGCATAATAAGAATATACAATCATTCTGGGCAAACGGTGAAAAGCATTGGTCACATCAATGATCGCAAACTGGCAATTGATATTTCTGATTTACCTAACGGAACCTACTCTGTTATGGTAAATGATGAAACAAAAATGGTAAGCGGAAAATTCGTTATTCAAGAATGAATTAAATCAGCCATCGTGTCATACAAATGGCACCGCGTTTCGACTAATCATAAATAACAAATTTATGATGACAATTAAAAACATGAGAGCTGTTCTGGTAATTGTATTACTTTCAGCTTCATCCTACACAATTCTTGCCCAAGAAAACCCCGGCAAAGATCCAATGCAAGATTACTTTTTCCCTCCCGAGCTTGTAATGCGCTATCAAAATGAGATTCAGCTAAAGAAGGAACAAAGGATAACAATTACCTCCGCAATAGAGGATGCACAAAAAAGATTCAGTCAACTTCAACTAAATCTTCAGACCGAAGCGACTGAACTTCAAAAATTGCTATCGCAATCTACTGTGAATGAGGCTTCTGTTTTGAGTCAACTCGATAAAGTTCTCGACCAGGAGCGCGCAATTAAGAAAGCACAAATCACGCTAATGGTAAAGATCAAAAATGAACTTACCGATGATCAAAAAAATAAATTGAACTCTTTAAAAGGAAAGTAGGAACAGCGCCAATATGAAATTAAAATTAAAAAAACGGATTGTTCTTAATCACGACAATCCTGTTGGGGATGGGGTGTGATTCGGAAGATACATTGAATGAAAATGTATGCTCAGGCTCAAGTGATATACAATATCTGGCGTTTCAATTATTTGTTACCGGCAATACTGAGCCAACGGGTGATTATCAAGCACTCCACCCATTCATATCACAGGAACAGATAGAAGATTTCTTTGAAGCAGTGCAAAGCAAAGTGGGTGATTCACACGTATCATGCCGAAGGGGAGGGGATGCTGGCAGTTAGTTCAATAAATCTACCCTTGTCTAAATTGCATCTGGCAGTAGATTGGTAAAAAAACCGCAACCATAGATCATACTCTAATGTTAGCGGTAAGGCATAAAGACAGTAACAATTAAATTTATTAAGCAATGGAAAAAATAGTGTTAATTGCCCTCTTAGGAATTTCAACGTTTGCTACTTCCTGTAAACATGATGAAAACCCTGTTTTACCATCCAACAACGGAACAGAAACTCAATACCTGATGTTTCAACTGTTCACCTATGGTCCTAATTCAATGGGTAGCACCCAGCCGTGGTCATCTGATGGGGTTCGTTCACAAATCAATCACATCCTTGTAGCTGTTGGCGACACTGCCAACGCAGACCACAGTAGGCAATTAGGTTTTGCTATCGGGCCAATTTCACTTGACCATACTGACGACTATATTCGCACCGCAATAAGTGAATCCTTCAATATAGCCCTTGAAAAAAACATTGCCGTTGAAATACATATTGATGAATCTATGTTTTGGATGCAGCGTTCCGACCTTTGGAGTGATGTAAACAACGTTGAATGGAGCGACTGGAATCAAACAATTATACCACATCGTTATATAGGTTGGGCCCCTATAACCTTAGCACCACCAATGTGTTACAACAGCCCCGGTATTCGTCAGGAAGTAGGTAGAATTGCCAAAGATGTAATTGGTGATGAACTCAAAAAGGGAATTGATTTATTGAAAGCAAGTGGCAAAGAATATCTTTTTGCAGGCGTTGTTCTTGGATGGGAAACTCATTTGGCAGATTACAGATACATCCATCCATCTGATTCAGCAGCAAATTCTCTTGGCATTCCGCATGTGCAAATGGGCTATAATGCACTTACCAACTTGGGCTACAGCAGTAACAATCAGCCAGCCAATATTGATTCAGTTTTAGAAAGAGTGGTGCACGATTACGCTGAACATTGGACTCAAAAAATAAATGAGGCAGGTGTTCCTTCCAATAGAATATACACGCACATAGCATTTTTGGTTCATGAAAATGAACAAGATGCAGTTAATCAACTCACTGCCATTTTTGGTTTCCCTGCAAATTTGCTTGGAATAATTCATACAACACCGTCAACAGCCTATAATAACTATTCTCGCCCGGGTTATAGCACATACCCTGTAAATTTTAAGGTTAATAACCAGGATGGACTATTATCAAAAATACTTAGTGAACGTGTAAAACATGGTAATCAGCATTGGGCTTCTTCCGAAGGTACCAATGTCACATTAGGTTCTTCTACTTCTCAGCTAACATGGGAAGAATATTTATCAGGTATGTATAACAATGGAGCATCATTGGTAAATATTTTTGGTTACCATGATTATTCATCACCCTATGGTGCAGCAACAAGAAGTCCTGAAGCAGTTGCAGCCTATAAAATATTTCTGAGTGGAGCGAAATAGAAGGAATAAAAAACTTTATGAAACTCACTTTTGCATTTGTTGTCTTAATTCTCATAGCATGTGAGAAGAAGGAGGCAACACCTTCACCCAATATTTCCTTTGAGGGCTCTCAAAGAGTTACGATAACAGGTTATACCGATCACGTAATGGAACCCTTTCTATCCAGGGATGGCAATACCTTGATGTTTAATAATTCTAACGAGGCTGTCAACACAAACCTCCATTGGGCCACACGGGTGAATGATTCAACCTTTGAATACAAGGGTGAAATAACCGGAGTTAATACGGCAAGCCTGGAGGGAGTTCCTACAATGGATATGAACGGAAACTTCTACTTTGTATCCACCCGCGACTACGATCAGATACTGGCAACATTATACCAGGGAATTTTCGACAAGGGCACTGTCACGAACTTAACACTGGTCGAAAATATTTCTAAGTATCAGGCAGGCTGGGTCAATTTTGATGTAGAGGTGGATTCATCAGGTGAAACCCTCTACTTTGTTGACGGCAGATTTGATCAATCAGGCGGTCCGTATGAATCTGATATTGTAATAGCTCAAAAAGAGAATGGCGAATTTCAACGACTCTCAAACAGCGATGAACTTCTGGCAGATGTTAATACGGAGGCACTTGAATATGCCGCGTGTATTTCTGCGGATAACCTTGAACTCTATTTTACCCGCGTAGCAGTTCCATTAACGGTATCTTCAAAACCTGAAATCCTTGTGGCCACGAGGGAAAATGTTAATGATCCCTTTCGCGCACCAATAAGAATTGAAAGTATCAACGGCTTTGTTGAGGCCGCCACAATTTCCCCTGGTGGGAAAATCCTATACTATCATAAAAAAGAAAGCGATGGAAAGTTCTCACTCTACCTGACAAGAAGATTAAAGTAATTTCCCTAATGGTCGATAAAAATTTCTTTTATGCGCGCAGCATTTAAAATCATTTTCCTTACGCTATGTCAGTTCATCTTTTCCTGCAATGATGATAGCATTTCACCTAACGATGGACTAATTGCATTTACATTTAGGGATGAGAATGACAAGCTCCAGATTTTCACTATCACACCGGATGGAACCAATCAGAAGCAGCTCACTTTTGAAGGAGAAAACGGACGACCGGATTGGTCGCCTGATGGTAAAAAG
>JAKEEN010000107.1 GCA_022616575.1 Flammeovirgaceae bacterium | reverse complement strand
TCGACCATCAAAAGTAGTTCCATCAGATTATCTGATGGGGGGAAGGTAGACTGAACGATAAACACATCGTGTCCGCGCACGGACTCAGCAATAAAAGGTGACATTTCACCATCGCTAAATTGTTGATAGTTAACCTCACCTAATGGCTCTCCATAAGCATGAGCAATTTTCTCTGCGAGATACGTGGTGGCCCTGCCGCTGAAGATTTTTACTGCCATAACTTCGAAATGTTAACCTGTTTGATTAACAAAGAATCCCGCCTCCGCGGGATTCAAAACTGGTTGTCCGACAAGGATTCGAACCCTGACTAAAAGAACCAAAATCTTCTGTGCTACCATTACACCATCGGACAATGAATCGCTGTGTGTCCCGAACCATCGGGTGTGGGTGTGCATCTCCAAAAAGTGGATTTTTTGCTCAAATCCTTAAATTTTGGACTGCAAAGGTAGAATTTTTTCGGAAAAAGATAAATCGGGGATGGGAATTTTAAAGCTCTTTGTTTTCAGCCGTTCCGGCTCCTTCCAAAAAGCCCTCTGCCCAGAATCTATATTTATCTAAAATAGAGGCAACCGCATTTTTAAGGTGACGATCATTTTTGAAATCTATACCTCCATACAAGGTTGTAGCATACCCTTGCCAAATGGATCGATTCTGCCTTCTGTCGTAGAGTTGAATAAGAAGGGTGCCCGTTTTCAAGTCAAACTTCTTTTGATCGTAGGCGACTTTGTCGGTCTCATTACGAACCCAGTCTTCTATTTCCGGCTGCACATACCCATTAAATTGGAGACTATCCTGAAACATTTTGAAGGCGATAATGAGGTGGGGCTTGTTTTCAGTGTACCGGTATCCAAGAAACTTCATCCGTGATAGTATTGACCGTTCAATAACTGCATTGATCATGGTTGAATCACTGATGCCAGGACGCATGATGTCAAAACTCCGGTATTTTTTAAAATTACCCTGGTAGCTATAATCGTATTCTACAGGGAGTTCTTTATAACCAAGACAAGAAACGAAAAGAAACGAGAAGAGGAGCAAGTACACGTTTTTCATAACCCACAATTTTATTCCATTAATGAATGTAAGAGAAAACCGGGGCTAACGCAAATGGCGGCAACTTCTATTTCGAATTTTGCTTAAACCATGCTTTGGCGTTCACAAAAGTCTCAATCCATGGTGAAATTTTATCAGGTCTTCGGTCAGTAGGGTAGTATCCCCAATTCCATGGGAACAACGATCGTTCAATGTGTGGCATAATAGCAAGATGTCTTCCATCTTTTGAACAAAGAGCCGCTGCCGAAAAATCAGAATCATTTGGATTACCGGGATACTCAGTAAACGAATAGGTTGCAGCCACTTCAAATTTAGTCCGGTCGGTTGGTAAAACAAATTTTCCCTCACCGTGCGCAACCCAAACTCCCAATCGGGCGCCTTCAAATGATCCGAGTAACACTGAATTATTTTTCGGGATAGTCACATTTACAAATGCCGATTCATATTTATGCGAACCGTTATGGTGCATTTTCGGATGATCCTTCCATTCCGGATAGAGAAGTCCCAACTCCATCATCAACTGGCAGCCATTACAAACACCCAGACTCAGGGTGTCAGTACGTTTGTAAAAATTATCAAGGGCTTGTTTTGCTTTTGGATTGTATAAAAATGCACCTGCCCAGCCTTTTGCTGAACCGAGTACATCAGAATTTGAAAACCCACCCACATACACAATCATATTCAAGTCAGAAAGATCTTCTCTTCCTGATATTAAGTCTGTCATGTGAATGTCTTTCACATCGAAGCCGGCAAGGTAGAGTGCATACGCCATTTCTCGTTCACTGTTCACACCCTTCTCGCGAATAACTGCCGCTTTTAATCCAGACAATTCTTTTCTCTTCGCATCGATACCATATGTTTCAAAACGACCATCAAACTTTGGTTGGAAATTGTAGGTAAGTTCCTGCTTTTTGTAATTTTCAAATCGGTTTTTCGCGTGTTCCACAGGTCGCTGTTTGCTGTCGAGCAGATAAGAGGTTTTGAACCAGGTATCGCGAAGTGTATCAATATCTAATTCCATTTTTTCCTGGTGACTAATGACTAATGACCTCTCATGGGTCACTTCTCCGATTATTGAATACTTAATATCATTTTTTGAAAGTATGTTTTCAACTTCACTCTTGTTCTTAACCTGAACGACCACTCCGGGATTTTCGCTGAATAGAATTTTTATCAAGTTATCATCAAGGGTGGCCACATTAACTTGCAATCCGACTGCAGGTGCCGGGAAACACATCTCCAGTAAAGTGGTGATCATTCCACCGGCTGAAATATCGTGACCGGCAAGAATTAGGTTCAGATTGATTAGTTCCTGAACGGTAGCGAATGCTTTGCTGAAGTACGAAGCATCATTCACCGTTGGAGCTTCATTTCCAACCAAATTGAGTACCTGGGCAAAACTGCTTCCGCCAAGTTTGAATGAATCTTTAGAGAAGTCGATGTAAATCAAGCTTGAGCCCGTAATGGGTTCAAGATTGGGTGAAACAATTTTATTGACATTGTCAACCTCAGCCACCGCAGAAATAATAACAGTGCCTGGCGAGTAAACAACTTCGCCCTCCCGATTGCTATCAGGAGGATACTTCTGAGTCATCGAAAGGGAATCTTTGCCGGTTGGAATATTAATTCCCAATTGTATCGCAAATTCGCTTACGGATTCAACGGCTGAATATAACCTTGCATTTTCTCCCTCATTTTTTGCAGGCCACATCCAGTTGGCGCTGAGGGAAACACCCTTCAATCCATGAGTGAGAGGTGCCCATACAATATTTGTCAGCGATTCTGCGATGGCTAATTTACTTCCTGCCGATGGATTGATCAGGGCTGCACCTGGTGCGTGGCCAATAGCGGTGGCAATGCCTTTGTTACTAATAAAATCAAGGGCCATGACGGCCACATTATTCAATGGAAGCTGAATCGAACCACAGGTTTGTTGTTTTGCAACACGACCCGTTACAGATCGATCGACTTTATTGGTTAACCAATCTTTACAAGCAACAGCTTCCAGTTGCAATACGTGCTTTAAGTAATTATGAAGTTCCTCAGCCTGATAGGAGAGTGGCCTAAAATCAGCATCTTTTTTCTTATCGGTGAGAATTGTTTTGGGTGATGAACCAAAAAGATGATTGACTCCAAAATCAATCGGCTTTTTTGCAGAACCATTTTTTGTAAAGGTAAGCTTTTGGTCTCCTGTTGACTCACCAATGACATACATAGGTGCGCGTTCACGATCGGCAATACGTTGAAGCAAGTCAATATCTTTCTCGCTAATCGCAAGCCCCATTCGCTCTTGGGATTCATTACTGATAATTTCTTTGTCGGAAAGGGTAGGATCACCCACAGGAAGTTTGTCAACGTTTATCACACCTCCCGTTTCTTCCAGTAGTTCTGAGAGACAGTTAAAATGTCCGCCCGCACCGTGATCGTGAATACTAATGATTGGATTATCGTCTGCTTCCGCCATGGCGCGAATCGCATTCATCACTCGCTTTTGCATTTCAGGATTTGACCGCTGAATCGCATTCAACTCAATGGCATTGCCAAATTCACCGGTTGCAACCGAGGAGACAGCTCCGCCTCCCATGCCAATACGATAGTTATCGCCACCCATCAACACAATTTTATCTCCCGGCTTCAGATGTTCTTTTTTACTATCAACTTCCTTAGCATACCCTATTCCTCCGGCCAGCATTATCACTTTATCGAAGCCGTATTTTTTATTGTTCTCAATATGTTCAAAAGTCAAAATACTGCCACCAATCAGTGGCTGACCAAACTTATTTCCAAAGTCAGAGGCTCCATCAGATGCTTTAATCAAAATTTCTTCGGGAGTTTGATAGAGCCATTTTCTCGGGTCGAAATTTTTCTCCCATTCTCGTCCACCCTCAAGGCGTGGATAGGAGGTTATATACACGGCAGTTCCTGCTAATGGAATAGAACCCTTGCCACCGGCAAGCCGGTCTCTTATTTCTCCTCCCGATCCGGTGGCTGCACCGTTAAATGGTTCAACAGTTGTTGGAAAATTATGTGTTTCTGCTTTTAATGAAATAGCAGAATCAATGTCTTTGGTTTGGTAAAAATCTGCGATGTCTTGTCGTTTGGGTGCCCACTGCTCGATGCGCGGACCCTTAATGAAAGCTACATTGTCTTTATAAGCTGACACAATGTAGTTTGGATTCTGCTGCGATGTTTTTTTGATAAGTTGAAACAGTGTTTGCTTCTTCTCATCGCCATCAATAATAAAGGTGCCATTAAATATTTTGTGGCGGCAGTGTTCAGAGTTTACTTGCGAGAATCCAAAGACCTCGCTGTCGGTTAGTTTTCTATTTAGTTGTTTGCTCAGATTTTCCAGATAGCCTATCTCTTCCTCACTTAAAGCCAGGCCTTCTTTATTATTGTAAGTTCGTATGTTCTCAATTTCAATAATGGGTTCCGGGGTGTGATGAATCGTAAAAATGTACTGGTCGAGTTGCATGTATACATGCTGAAGCATCCGGTCGTAACGAGGTGTACCTTCAACAATCTGAAATTCCTCGATTCGCACTATACCTGTAATACCCATAACCTGTGTAATCTCCACGGCATTCGTGCTCCAGGGTGTTACCATTTCTTTTCGGGGCCCAACAAACAGTCCCGAAAGTTGCTTTTCCCCTAACTGGCTCGCGTTGCTAAAAAGCCATATAAGCTTTTGGGTGTCAGTATTTTGTAAAGGTTGTGCAGTGCCAACAGCATAAATGATGTTGGTCTTGCTTTTAAAGAATGAAATCATTGAAAGGAGGAAGAAAATTGACGGGCTAAAATTACTATATATTGAGGATAATACCTTCTAAAATTTCTCCCTTCCTTTACAATATCTTTCCTTCCTCAGCGACTAAAGAGTCAAATGAAAGACTGAGCGATGGACCTTGCCATGCAGGTAAAAGAACAGACATTCCTGAAAGAAAAAGATCGGTTACTGAATTTTATTCGTAATCGGGTTTCTTCGCTGGAGGAAGCCGAAGATATTCTGCAGGATGTATTTTATCAATTCCTGGCTGGCTATGAAACCATTGAGTCGATTGATCGCGTAACCTCATGGTTGTTTTCCGTTGCTCGTAACAAAATTATAGATCGTTACCGGAGAGAAGCTTCAAGACCTAAAAAGATTGATTTTGGAGTTTCTTCATATCCCGATGAGGATGCACCCTTAACACTCCAGGAGATTTTACCTGATATCGGCAATACACCAGAAGACGCGCTC
>JAKEEN010000013.1 GCA_022616575.1 Flammeovirgaceae bacterium | reverse complement strand
GTAATCGAACGTTAACTGGCAAATTTGTACATCCAACCGACCCAAAATACTCTTTTTTTAAGCGTTTAGTACGTTGGCACAGGTAATGCAAAGAAAAGTACCATGCTAAAAAATTATCTTATTACGGCTTTCCGAAGCCTTGTTCGCCAGGGTGGAACAGCCATTGTCAATATCTCAGGGCTTACCCTCGGAATCACAGCAAGCCTTATACTTTTTCTGCTCATTTCCCACCTGTTAAGTTATGATACTTTCCATTCAAAGCGAGACAGGATCTATCGCGTAACCACCTCATCACAAACGCAAGATGGCCGTGAGCATTTTACCTCAGGCATCCCCTCTGTATTGCCCGATGCTTTTCGAAATGATTTTTCGGAAGCTGAAGAAGTAACTTTTATATCCTATCGCAATGGCGGGTTAGTGCAAATTCCCCGGGCAGACAACGAATTGAAAAACTTTGAAGAAGAAAGCGGTATCACATTCGCAGAACCCAACTACTTCAAAATTTTTGATCGCTCCATTCTTTCTGGCGATGCTACTAAAGGACTTGATGAACCCAATGAAGCAATAATTTCAAAAAAATGGGCTTTGAAATTTTATCAGGATGAAAATCCAATCGGTAAAACATTTTTGTACGACAAGAAGGAATATAAAGTCAGTGCAGTCATGGAAGACTATCCGGACAATACAGACTTTCCTTTTGAATTAATGTTGTCTTATGTCACGATAAAAAAAGAAACCGAAGAACATGGGTGGGGAAGCATTTGGAGCGATGAGCAGTGCTATCTTCTATTGAAAGAAGGAGAAGCCGCTCAAAAACTGGAAAGCCGAATCCCTGCCTTTGTTGAAAAATATTTCAAAGAGAATTGGGACAAACGTACGCATCAACTTCAACCTTTAGCATCTCTTCATTTTGATAAGAGGTACAGTGCATACTCGTATCGGAATATTAGTAAAGAAAGTCTTTGGGCCATGGGTATTATTGCAGCCTTCTTAATCATCACAGCATGTGTCAATTTTATTAATATCGCAACTGCTGAGGCCATCAAGAGATCGAAAGAAGTTGGAATACGAAAAACATTGGGCAGTTCCCGATGGCAGCTCATGAAGCAGTTTATCGGAGAAACATCAATTGTCACCATTATTTCAGTTTTTATTTCTGTCGGACTTGCACAAATGATATTGGGCTTCCTCAATTCATTTATCCAAATGAACATTCAGCTCGATTTTGGCAATCCTGATTTAGTAATTTTTCTTATATCCATTATATTGATTGTTTCGCTATTCTCAGGACTCTACCCGGCCTTTATCCTTTCATCTTATAAACCGGCATTGGTATTGAAAAATCAGATCAGCAATAAAAATTCCAGCGGCTTTAGACTTCGGCAGAGTTTGGTTGTGGTTCAATTTTTCATTTCTCAATTATTTATCATCGGCACCATCGTTTTGATTCAGCAGATGAACTATTTCCAGAACAAAGATTTGGGATTTGACAAAGAAGCTGTTCTTCGTGTGAATTTTCCGGATACCGAACTAACCATTAAGAAATCCTTTCAAAATGAAGTTCTCTCATTGACTGGAGTTGACCAGGTTTCACTAGCGTATACAAGTCCGTCTTCTGGGTCTACCAGCGCCACTGACTTTACTATAGAAAATGATCCCACTCATTATGAAACACAAATAAAAATTGGCGATCGAAATTACATCAAATTATACGGACTTAATTTGTTAGCAGGCACAACTCAACAGGAAACAGATACCATTAATCAACTAGTCGTAAACGAAGCATTTATCAAATCCATCGGCATCCAGGATGCGCATGAAGCAATTGGGAAGACCGTTCAAATCTGGGATGTAAATGCTCCCATTGTAGGTGTTGTGCAAGATTTTCACACGCAGTCCCTCGAAAATAAAATTGAACCGGTTGCCTTGTTTAGCAATGCAAGACACTACCGCATGGCTGCCATAAAAGTTCAGCCGGGAAATATCCACCAATCGGTTGAAGCCATTCAACAAGTTTGGCACAAATTCTTTCCAGATCGAACCTTTGACTATGAATTTTTAGATCAGGAAGTAGCACAGTTCTACGAGGGCGAGAAGAAGATGAGCATTCTGCTTTCCATTTTCACAGGCATGGCCATTTTTATAGGCTGTTTAGGCCTGTTTGGTTTGGCAACCTTTATGGCTAATCAAAAAACAAAAGAGATTGGTGTTAGAAAAGTATTAGGGGCATCGGTGGCTGGTCTTGTGATGATGTTCTCTAAAGAGTTTTTGAAACTTATACTTATCGGATTTTTACTGGCCGCCCCGCTTGCCTGGTTTTTTATGAACGCATGGCTTGATGGGTTTGCTTACAAAATCACACTTAGTGTTTGGATGTTTGCTGCCGGTGTTGGCACAACCATGATCATTGCACTTTGTACGGTAGGGTATCGATCGTTCAAGGCAGCAACCAGAAATCCGGTAACCTCATTGAGGTATGAATAGGGTAGAGACGCATAATTATGCGTCTACATACATAAATATTTTTTCGTAATAGAGACGCATAATTTATGCGTCTCTATTACATGTTATTTTTTACCGTTTCGCAAATAACTGTGCGCCTTTCCGTAGCCGAAATATACAACCAATCCAAAGGCCATCCAGGCAAATGCAATGGTGAGGGTATTTGTATCAAGTGAAGCAATCAGTGCTCCACATACCAGCATACCCAATATTGGAACTAACGGAACTAATGGCGTAACGAACGGGCGCTTCAAATCAGGGTTCTTCACCCGCATCACCCATACCCCTGCACACACAAGTACAAAAGCGAAGAGCGTACCGAAGCTCGTCAGATCACCAGTCACATCACCCGGAACCAATCCAGCGAACAGTCCAACGAAAATAAATAAGATTGCATTTGATTTATATGGCGTGTG
>JAKEEN010000002.1 GCA_022616575.1 Flammeovirgaceae bacterium | reverse complement strand
ATTCATCTCAGAATCTACAAACACCTGACTGATCTCCTTCGATTTTAAAACCGTATCGATTTTATATTTGTCCTTTACTTTGTACTCACGAAGGAGGTTATTTTGATACCGCGTCCAGAATACTTCTCGGACCGAATCATAAAACACAAAATTGTTCTTTAAGGGTGGTACTGCCGATACAAACGTTTTCTTTTCAAAATCCACAAAAGCAAAACCTATATTCGTTTTTACCCATACTTTATCTTTAAAATTAAAAACACCTTTCACAAAACTAAATTGATCTTTATACGAAAAAGTCTGCGTTGATTTTTTTGAACGAATAACCACGGAACTATCAGACAGAAACAGCATTACATCTTTATTTGGCAACACATGCGAATAAAGAATCAATTTGTCAGCCGCAATCTCTTTTCCCCATGAGTACAAAGAATCCTGATGAATCTTTCCCAGGTAGCCGGGTGCAGAGAGAATAAAAAGAGTGTCGTTCAATTCAAATAATCTCCGGACTCTTTTTAATTTTCCATCAGGTTGTGGAAATTTTTTAAAGCTAACCCCGTCAAACTTGGTAATACCTCGCGGGTGAACAATCCATAAGTTTTCCTGGCTGTCCAGTTTCAGGTAATTGACAATGTTGCTTAGAAGACCATCGAGCGTTGTATAAACCTTAAACTCCCTTCCATCGTACCTGGCCAAGCCACCACCGTGCGTACCGATCCATAAATACCCGTTCTTGTCTTCGAGAATAATATTTACCTGCGATTGAGGCAGCCCATCGATGGCGCTATAGTTGCGGAGGGTATAGTTGAATTGCTGTGCGCAAACCACCCTATTTGTAAACAACAGCAGCAAAACAACTAAACCCGCACGCATCATGAGAAATTTCAACTAAAAGTAAGGTGTTTATAGTACTTCCGTAATACCCCTTTTTAAGGTATTAATTCAATACACTTCACCATCAAATTACTGCTTACGAAGGTACGTAAAATCATAGGTAGTTGTCCATGTTTTGCCACCATCGGCAGAGGTCTGATGGAGTTGGCGAACCTGATCGGGACTCTGATTATAAAAATGAAATTTTACCAATTGTGGAGTGCCTTGGCGGTCTTTTGTTTCAAATTCAAACCGCATCGCGTTCTCTTTATATTCTCCATTTAAAAACTCTGAAACATTCAACCCACTTGATCCCACCCACACTTGTTTCCATTTTCCAGAAAATGGATCAACAAAGTTCATACTCTTTCCAGAACCGGGTCCTTTTGAAGTCCAGTTCTCTAAAATCATGCAACCCCCTGAAGCGATTTGAATCAAACTATGTCCAGCGAGATTTTTTGTTCCTGTAACATATACATCCCATTCACCAATCCAGAAATCAAACTCGCGCGCCTGTGCTATACTCATGCAAGGCAATGCAGTCGCATTAGCATTGGTATTGTTTTGCGCCAGCAAATTTTGAGCGGCCATAATAAGGATTCCGATCAAAAAAACAGATCTGGTTATCATACTCAAAGTTTTTAGCTTCATAAAGCTAAGGATTTGAAAATCGCACATCATAACCCAAATTGGATTAATTTGTGACGAAACCAGGCAATTTGCATTCTTAGAAGTAAAGCAATTCATGTCGGCAGAAGAAATCCAGCAGGAATATGAGATACTCGAAAAATCTAAAAAAGATTCGAATGCTTTCGGCTTGCTTTATGAAAAATACTTTGACAGGATATTCACTTACATATTCAGACAGACCGATGATGAAGACCTGGCTGCAGATTTGTCCTCACAGACATTTCTGAATGTTTTGAAGAACCTCGCTAAGTATGAATTTCGTGGGCTTCCATTTTCTGCCTGGCTCTATAAAATTGCAAGCAATGAAGTAAAGAAACATTATCGTAAGGGAAAAGGTGTAAAAGTTTTCAGTATCGAAGAAGAGCGGGTGCGCCAGCTTATTGATGAAGCACACGAAGACTGGAGCGAAGAACTGATCAACCGACTGTTAACCTATTTAAAAGAACTACCAACCGAAATGCTGGAAGTGCTTGAGCTCCGGTTCTTTGAAGACAAAGATTTTAAGGAAATTGCATTTATACTCGACATTACCGAAAGCGGTGCCAAGATGCGAACCTACAGGGCACTTGACCGGTTACGGAAAAATTTCAACCTCAAAATAAAGTACGATGGGAAGGAATGAAATACGCATGAGGCGGTATCGCATGAGTGCGGGGAATATTTCGCGGCACCGTAATTATTCTGCCCTTATGGACCAGCATGAGAAAAATCAGCGGCTTCGAAGGGTGATGCGCGTATTCATGTATTTTCTGATAATTTCATTTATAGTCATCATTTTGGTGATTGTGGTACGTTGGGAAAAGAAGCAGAAGAATAAATCAACCGGAAAGCCAAACCCCACGTCTATTAATTCCATAAAACCTGTGACTTTTTCGTAGCCTATTCATTTTATTATTAAACATGTTCAGATTCCTTTTATAGTTATAGGAATCTTCCATACTGCGCAGTGTGAGTTTTTTAAAGGAAAAATTTTAACACTAAACCTTATTGTATGGAACCGAAGAAGAATCCAAATGCTGATATTAATCGTTACCGCGAACAGTTATTCTTGTTAGGGTTGAGTATAAGTCTCTCCTTGCTCATCATTGCCTTTGAATGGAAAGTCCAACAAATAAAAATTGATTTACCTCCGGAGTCTCAACCTGATGTATATCATTTTGATGCAGTCCCATATCGCTTCAAAGAAGAATCAGCAGAGCCTAAACCTGTTAAGAAACGTATACAAGTAGCCTCTCTGGAAAACATCAGCGAGATAAAAAACAACGAACTACCCTCTGAACTTATGGCACCCAAAGAAGTTGCCGCACCCATTGAGGTGGTGGTTAAAATTGAGCAACCCGTTATTCCTGAAGAACCGAAAGACACTACCTTCATCACCGTTGAAAAGAGACCGGAGCCAATAGGAGGCTATCAAAGCTTCTATAAATTGCTTCAAAAGCATATCAAATATCCAGCCACAGAAAGACGTACAAACACTGAAGGAAGCGTGTACGTGAAGTTTGTAGTAAATGAATTTGGAGAAGTAACCAGGCTCTCCATATTGAAGGGAATTGGCAATGGGTGTGACGAAGAAGCGCTTCGTGTTATTGCCCTCACAAAATGGGAACCAGGCAAACAACGCGGCAAGCCTGTGAAAGTGCAAATGATACAACCTGTTTTCTTTGCGTTGAACTAACTTAAAAAAGGAGTCGTCAGACTGCCAGTTGCTAAGCATTCAGCGGCCAGACGACTAAAACCATTCGGAAGAACTCACTATCTTTAGTTTTTGCTTTCACTTGAACTCTAACGAACATCGCATTACCAGCTGGCTAAAAGGTACCCATACATTTTGGTTTGCGGTGTACGGTTCCATTATTTCATTCTGCCTTTATACCTGCATTTTTGCCCTACGCAAAACATTTGGTGTAGCTACTTATGAAGGGCTGACTTACTTTGATGTCGGATTTAAAGTATCGATGGTGATTGCACAAGTGCTCGGCTACATGCTCTCCAAATTTGTCGGCATTAAAGTAGTTTCTGAATTGAAAGCTCACGGCCGGGCTAAGGGAATTTTACTCATGGTGTGTATTGCGACCATAGCCTGGCTCTTTTTCGCTATTACACCTGCACCTTATAGTTTGATTTTTTTATTCTTTAACGGGCTTCCGCTAGGTATGGTGTGGGGCATGGTATTTGGGTTTTTAGAAGGAAGAAGAACCACCGAGGTTTTAGGGGCAAGTCTTTCAGTAAGTTTCATTTTTTCTGCAGGCCTCGCAAAAACGGTAGGTGGAAACATTATGCTCCATTGGCAAGTATCAGAATATTGGATGCCATTCGTAACAGCTTGCCTGTTTATGATTCCCCTCCTGCTCTTTCTTTGGTTGCTTGACAAATTACCACCTCCATCTGCTGAAGATGAATTATTAAGAACCAAGCGCCAACCTATGACCGGGGCAGAGCGGATAAAATTCGTTGCTACCTTTGGCCCCGGATTAATTTTACTTGTTGCATCTTACGCGCTACTAACAGCCTTTAGGGAATTTCGTGATAACTTCTCAGCAGAAATATGGCAAACGCTGGGTTACGGAGATAAGCCTTCTATCTTCGCTTCAACAGAAACTCCGATTTCTTTATGTGTTCTTGTATTGATCGGGAGTTTGATGATCCTTAAAAATAATTTCAAAGCCATGATCGTGAATCATGTTATCGTTATTGCCGGAATGCTTTTAACCGGCCTTAGTACCTATGCATTTGAAAAGGATTTGATCTCAGCGCCCTTATGGATGACTTTAGTAGGAATGGGCCTGTACTTCGGCTACATTCAATTCAACAGCATTTTTTTTGACCGTCTCATTGCCACTTTTAAATACATAAGCACCGTTGGTTTTTTAATTTACCTTGCTGATTCGTTTGGTTACCTGGGTAGTGTGGGGGTTTTACTTTATAAAGAATTTGGGCAGGCTAATTTAAGCTGGCTTTCATTTTTCATTTCATCGAGTTACATTCTGTCGGCCGTTGGCACTGTACTGATGATACTATCACTTTTCTATTTCACGAAGAAGCACCAATTGCTTAACCGTTAGTCCTATTTTTATCAAGTTAGAGTTTCTTCATGAGTCAACGAATGCAAACCACTTCACGTATGGCTACCCCCATCAAGTGCCTGCAATTCGCACAACTTGTGCTGCCCTCTCCAGCAGAGAGGGCATTCAAGTCAATTAAAAGCAGTCACGAGAATGAACAGCATGCCGTGTTAATTTAGTAGTATTAATCCTTCAGGTTAGGAATTTCTAAAAACAAAACTTGTTCCCTCGCCTAATGTCGATTGAACGCTCAGCGTGCCTTTCAATTTCTCCACAACTCCTTTTACTATATAGAGTCCCAATCCTGAACCTTTGCTATCTGCATTGGCCCTGAAAAACATCCGGAAAATTTTCTCTACATACTCTTCCGCAATGCCGATTCCATTGTCCGTGAAT
>JAKEEN010000106.1 GCA_022616575.1 Flammeovirgaceae bacterium | reverse complement strand
TCGAACGGAAAGCATGAGGGGAGCCTTCGCTACGAATATGGTAACTATGATTTGAAACCAGAAACATCGGGTCAATTTGACTTCGGATTTCACTATCATTCAGAACATCTTAGTACTGAAGCATCTGTTTTCAGCAACACGATTCAGAATTACATTTATGCAAGCAAGCTATCAGCTCAGGATGGAACAGATAGTATTCCAGACCCCTCAGATCCAGTTCCTGCATACCAGTATCAGCAAGGGAAGGCGCAGTTACAAGGCGGAGAAATTTCACTGGATTTGCACCCTCACCCGTTGGACTGGCTGCACTTTGAAAACTCGTTTGCGTGGGTCAATGGGGTGAATAAAACTTCAACAACAGACAGCAGCAAGTACTTGCCCTTTATGCCTGCACCACGCTATCAGTCGGAGTTACGAGCTAATTTTTCTAAAGGCCTTTGCAAGAATGCTTTTTTAAAAATCGAATTTGTTCATGCATGGGAGCAGAACAAATTTCTTTCAGAGAATAAAACTGAATCAAGAACCCCCGGCTATTCGCTTTGGAATATTGGAATGGGTAGTGACCTAACTAATCGAAAAGGTGATAAACTCCTTTCCATTCAGTTTTCTGTGTCAAATATCTTTGACGAAGCTTATCAAAATCATTTAAGCCGGTTGAAGTACGCCTCATTAAATGAAGCTACCAATAGGGTTGGCGTTTTTAATATGGGGAGAAATTTTAGCGTGAAGATTATTGTACCTGTTACGCTTAAGGAAAACGAAAAGTAAGGGCTTCCCTTCGCTTAACCTAAACTGTCTTCTTAACAAAAAATTGTTCGAGGTCTTTGAGTTTGAGATTGCCTTCATAATAAGCTTTACCGAAAATGACAGCAAAAATGCCCATATCATTCAGGCGTTTGATATCATCGACACCTCGCACACCGCCACTGGCCAATATGCAAAGCTCTGGAAAACGCTTCATCAGTTTTTCATAAAAATCAAAAGCGGGGCCATCAAGAACACCATCGCGCGATACATCGGTTGACTTTACATATTTCAAACCACGCGAATAAAAATAGTCAAGGTGATCAAACAACGTAAGTTCTGATTTCATTCTCCACCCGCGATATAATAACTTCATCGACTTCACATCGGTCACATCCGCGCCAAGCGTCATTTTCTCCCGGCCGTATGTCACAATCCATGAAGCAAACAATTCTTTATTCGTAACCGCTACGCTAGACGCTGTGATATAGTCTGCCCCGTATTCGTAGGCTTTGCTGATATCGCCATCGGTAGCAATGCCTCCGGTAAAATCAATTTTCAAATCGGTATATCCGCTGATGGCTTCGATCACGTGATAATTCACGGGGCTGCCACGCTCAGCTCCATCCAAATCAACTAGGTGCACTACTTCAATGCCGTGATCTTCAAAACGCTTGGCAAGGTCAAGCGGATTTTCATCATAGGCCTTTTCACTTTCGGGATCGCCCTTGCGCATTTTTACAACTTTGCCCTTGCGGATAGCTATAGATGGAATTACCTGGATCATTTCAATTTTAACTGAGTAGCTAATTTACCACATCATGATTAAAATTAGTCTTCATCGCCCAAAAAATCAGGCAAAAAATTTGCACAAACGATTGAGAAATAAGGACTAAATTTGATTATCACCCGAAATTCGTATGAAGCACTACTTCCTGACTGTTGGACTTTTACTTTGTTTTGTTTCTGCATACCCTCAAGCCAAGGTGAGACGCATGGCAGAGCCTATCAATCACCCCTCCATGAATGTGTCGGCTCCGTTTATCAGTTTGGATGGAAATACTATTGTGTACATCACCGATTATTCAGATGAAGGGAATGTTTTATACGCCTCCACGAAGCAAGGGGTTGATTGGAAAGACCCGTATATGCTTCCAAAGACAATTAACAACAGGCTTAACTTTTTCAAGGGATTTACGCTCATGCCCGATGGTAAGACGCTGTGCCTTACATCTCTCAAATCAAATGGAGTAGGGAATTTTGACATCTGGTTTACCAATTTGCAGGGAACCAACTACACAAATCCCGGCTCGCCAATCAATTCAAAAAGTAATGATGGGTCACCCACTTTTACGCCCGATGGAATGACCATGTATTTTATGCGCTGTGATAAAATGACACAACAAAATGCCGATGGATGTAAAATTTTTATGGCTAAGAAAAAAATAACCGGCCAATGGGAAGAGCCCATAGAATTACCAGCCAGCATCAACACAGGAAATTCTCAAACTCCACGCATCATGGCCGATGGGGTTACGCTTATCTTTTCCACCAACAAAATTTCTCCAAACAAAGGGGGTATGGATCTGTTTGTGAGTAAACTTCAGGATGAAGTATGGTCTGAGCCAAAACCCCTTGACTTTGTGAATACTGAAAAAGACGATCAGCTCGTAAGTGCTATTTCCACCGGCCGCTATTTATTGAAAGATGCGCCCGGCACCAGGCGAAATGAAATTTATGAATACCTGATGCCTGAAGATATTCGACCTCATGGCGTGAAGAAGGTAGAAGGAAAAATTACAGATGTAAATGGTGCCGGCATTGCTTCGTATATCTCGGTAACTGACCTCACAATAAATAAGCGGGTGTACTCCGGGAGACCTTCACTGGATGGTTCTTACCTACTATACCTGAATGAAGGTGGATTTTATGAGCTGGCCATTGATCCGGAACAAAGTAACATTACTTACTTTGCTAAACTTTTTGATCTCACTTCTACCAATGTAAACCTCAACACAGAAAAACTCAACGTAACACTCAAACAAATCGCACCCGATGACGAGATATCACTTGACCAGGTGAAGTTCAGGCCTTATTCACACGTGCTTGATCAAACTTCTGAAAAAGAATTAGGGAGATTAGTGCGGTTAGCTAAAAACAATCCGGTTGGCTTCGAAATAAAAGTTATGCTGGAGGGATATGTAGAAGATTCAGTCAGGTCTTCGCCTGATCTTACCGAGATGATTGTGGACTCCGTACTTGCACAGATTGAGGATATTGATACGCTGGGTCAGCTTTATACACGCGATAGCACATATGCTGTTTATACCTATCACAATGACCGCACCGCAAAACAGGCAGAATCGATAATTACATTTCTTGTCAATGCGGGGCTTGACCCAAACAGCCTGACTTCATTTGTCAATGCAAGACCTGAAGCAGTTCTCGAAAACAGGAAGATACTTGTAAAAGCCGTGGTGAGGGCAGGGAAGTAAGTCACAATAATATTTATCCTGCTCCGTCAATGTGGAAACTCCTTAAACGAACACTGATGGTCATTCTGATTGTAATTCTCACGCTTACAGCTTGTGTCCTCTACAGACTCTGAGGGAGAATAAGCTCTTAATAACTAAAGGGTACTGATACCAATGTTTGATCCCACAGCAATACCATCTCTGCATCCGAACCTGATTGTTCAAACTGAATCGTAAATTGTTCAAATACCTGGTCTTGCCAAACTGCGTGAGCATCCACACTTAGAGCATCTAAATCAGGGTCTCTGTTTGCCTCTCCGGTAGTTGCTTTAATACCCCACTGACCAGTTTCTTTATTGAAAATTACTTTCCATGTTTCCTTATCAGGGATTGTCCAGAGTGTATAGCTGCCTGCCTTTAGTGTTTGACCCTCGATGATCAGGTCTTTATTGGTTTTGAAAATAGTTGCTTCATTCGCCCCTGTGCGCCACACTTTACCATACGGCACTAATTCGCCAAAAATTACCCTTCCCTTTTTGAATGGTCTATTGTAATAAACTGTAACGGACAAATCATCCTGGTTAAAGGCAACCTCTTGTTCAGGACTAAATTGTTTGGTGTACTTCTTTCCGAAAAACAGACCCAGTGCTCCTAATAGCACCAGCCCCGCCACAATAATGCCTATTATAACCAGTACTTTTCTCATATCTGCTTAAATCATTTTTCAATAATCATTAAAAAATCTGAAGATGCTGCCTTATTTTTACCTCTCTAAACAATTTTTTTATGGACGCATCCTGGACTCCATTCTACGTTGTAATTACCCTTTTTGTTTTGGCTATTATCTCACCTTGGATATTTCCTAATAAAATGGTGAGCAATAACAAGCACGACAACAAATTCTAATCTGCTAGCTTACCAAGCCGACCATGAACATCGGAGTTTTCTGCGGCTCGAGCAAGGGTAATAATACTGCTTATGCAGAAGCTGCCGAAACCCTTGGTTCATTAATGGCTAAAAATGGGCATACACTTGTGTATGGCGGTGGTAATATCGGCCTTATGGGCATTTTAGCCGACTCAGTCTTGAATCATGGTGGATCCGTAATTGGTGTGATCCCAGGCTTTTTAATGCAACGCGAAGTAGGGCATACTGGTCTTGCCCAATTGGAAGTAGTTGACAGCATGCACCAGCGTAAAAAACGAATGGCTGATTTGTCACAGGCTTTTATCACGTTGCCTGGCGGCTGGGGAACCCTTGATGAGACGGCCGAAATTCTCACCTGGAAACAACTCGGACTTATTAAACACCCTCTTGGGTTTATCAATACCCTCGGTTTTTTCGATTTATTACTTGCTCAAATGCAAACCATGAGTGAGCAGGGATTTTTACAAAAACATTGGATGGATGAAGTGAAAGTGGCGGATAAACCCGCAGTACTTTTAGAACAGCTCACGCAAAGAGGGTTATAGGAAGCTCTGCAAATTTTGCATTAACTTGTAGTAGAACATGTTATATGCATCGAAGGGTTTACTTACTCATTTTTTTTCAACTCGCCATTCAAATTTCCTTTGCACAAGTATTAGGGTTTTCATTGGCCGATGAAAAAAAGCGGGTGGTTATTCCTGTCGAAATTTACAACAACTTAATTGTTGTGCCGGTTGTGCTAAATAATGTTCTACCACTAAAATTTATTGTTGATACAGGCGTACGCACCGCCATACTTACGGAAAAAACCTTTTCGGATATTTTAAATTTATCGTATTCAAGACGGTATTCTATTTCCGGACCTGGGGGAGAGAAAATAGTTGATGCCTATGTTGCCAACAATGTTTCATTAGAACTTCCCGGTGTTCATGGCGTAGGCCATGCAGTATTGGTGCTGGAAGATGACTACCTGGAGTTGAAAAATTACCTGGGCACAGAAGTACACGGCATCCTGGGGTATGAGT
>JAKEEN010000105.1 GCA_022616575.1 Flammeovirgaceae bacterium | reverse complement strand
TATGGCAGCTATCCGCACATCTCTTCGGGAGATACTGCAAGATGAAAAGCACGAAGTGAATGAAGCAAAAGATGGCGAAGAAGCCTTTAAAAAACTTGAAAGTGATTCGTTTGATATTGCATTCTGCGATGTAAAAATGCCAAAGATTGATGGCATTGAACTGCTTGAAAAGGTAAAGAAGGCAGGAATACCTACACCCTTTATTATGATATCTGCTCATGGCAATAAAGAGACGGCCCTGGAATGTATCAAACGAGGTGCTTACTTCTTCATTCAAAAACCATTCGATAGCATCGAAACCATTTTGATCCATCTTCGCAATGTGTTGGAACGAAACTCGCTCAGAGACGAAAACAAATCACTCAGGCGAAAAGTCAGCAAGCGTTATGAAATGATCGGTGAGTCAGAAGCCATGATGTCAGTTCAGGAAATGATTGACAAAGTAGCCCCAACAGATGCGCGCATATTGATACTGGGACCTAATGGAAGCGGTAAAGAACTGGTGGCAAGATCTATTCATGAGAAAAGTAAGCGAAGTGACGGCCCTCTTATTGAGGTAAATTGCGCAGCTATACCTTCTGAATTAATTGAAAGCGAATTATTCGGACATGAAAAGGGATCTTTTACATCAGCTATTAAACAGCGTATAGGAAAGTTTGAGTCGGCCGAAGGAGGCACTTTGTTTCTGGATGAAATTGGTGACATGAGCCTGTCTGCCCAGGCCAAAGTGCTCAGGGCATTGCAGGAAAACAAAATTACACGCGTTGGCGGTGAAAAGGAGATCACCGTAAATGTCCGCGTTGTTGCTGCTACCAATAAGGATTTAAAAAAAGAGATAACAGAAAACAAGTTTCGTGAAGACTTGTATCATAGGCTGAGTGTTATCACAATTAAAGTTCCGGCACTGAATGAGCGGTTAACGGATATTCCGCCTTTGGTTGATAGGTTCCTGATTGACATTGCCGATGAATATGGATCTAAACCTAAGGCTATTCAATCCAAAGCCCTTGAACTATTACAAAAGCAAAATTGGACAGGAAACGTAAGGGAATTGCGAAACGTAGTAGAGAGGTTGGTAATTATGAGTGGGGATGAAATAAGCCCCGAAGAAGTAAAAAAATACCTTTAAACCAAAGCTTTAAATTTTGCTCTCAACAGGTTTCTTTTCTACAGGCTTTTTGCTGTAAGTGGGGCAAGTATACTGGCTGCAAGCGCCTAAGAAACCACAAAGGATAACGAAAACAACAAGTTTTTTCATAAAATAGCTTTGGTACGAGCAAAAATAGAATTCTTTGGCTTCAAAACAAACTCGTTAAAATAAATTTAATGCCTGTTAAATCTTAAAATCACGCGATCAAAAGGTTGCACCCCCTGGCGTCACTATTGTCCAATCTTCCCAGTACATCAAATGTTCCGTCTTTATTTACGAGGCCTAAATCCTCAGTTTCAATAAACGCTACAGAATGAAAATTAGCCAGATCAATAACATTCAGGGCACAAGTTTCCCCCAGCACACCCACCTTTAAAGGATCGTTGATTTCGCGGCCCAAAACCCGCATGGAAGGTGCACCGGTAAAAAAGTTATCCCCTTTTCTATAGGCTTGCGACAATAATTCGGTCATTCCATACTCGGAATATATGTTCTCAACATTAAAATTCTTCTTCAGGATTTCGTGAAGTTGTAATCGGGTTATTTCATTTCGTCTGCCTTTCATGCCCCCGGTTTCAAATACTATACAATTTTCAAGGTCAGGCTGGTATTGCTCTGCAAAATCAAGTAATGCAAAAGTGACACCCCAAAGTATAAGCTTTCTATTGGTCCTTTTCGCCTTATCAATATCGAGTAAAAGCTCATCAACATTATGGAGATAGAACCCTGATAATTCTGATTGCGATTGCTTTATAAAATAATCGATCATTGCTACCAGTGAAGAATCCTTTCGTTCAAGGTAAGAGGGCAGCAGAGCCAACAGGTGATAATTCCTGATATCACCATAAAATGTCTCGAAACACCGAAGGGCGTGATCTAAATAAAGTTGGTTCTTCCATATAGCGTGTTCACTTGCCTTTTGAATGGTAGTTCCGCTGCTTCTATAGGTAACTTCCGGTGACCATTGGCCGGTAATTACCCGATGGTATTTGAAAAATGAAATCGGAAGAAAAGGTATTTGCTGAATAGATGATACGCGGCTCAGGTCAAGGTGTAAATTGGTTACATATTGGTTATAAACCGGATTATTTTTGAGCTGGAAGCGAAACAACCTAAGGGCAATATCTTCAAATTGCCGGTCGTTTAAAGGGTATAAAAGACTCTCAAAACTTTTAAAATCTTCCAAGCGTTAGTTACTTTGACGTTCAATATTACAATATGCAGGCATTAAAGGGGATAATTTGGTTTTCATTTTTATTGGTTACACTGGGGGCCTGCTTCGATCCGCCAGAGTTTTCAAATAAACCAGAGATTCTTTTCAAAGACATTCAATACTTCCAAGGCGAAGATTTTAATGATTCCATTCTTCTGTTTATTGATTTTCGGGATGGTGACGGGGATGTTGGATTGCCCACGGGAGGAAATGGCATCGACTATCCTTACAATAAAGTCTTTTTATTCCAAGGCAATAGTAACGAAGATATAGTACAAGTACCTGTTTACATTCCAAGACTGATTGATGGTAGTCCTGTTGATTGCCTTCCCAAGTTTTTGGACCTCGACTTATCTGCCGGACCACTAATTTCTGATGATATCAGAAACAACAATCCAGACCTTGATTCTTTACCAAGTCCAACTGAATTTCCAGATAAATGCCTTTACTATTATAGTCAAGAAGCCTACCTGGTAAATGAAGAGTTTATTACCCTTATAGACCCCGCTTTGATAATTGATACTGTTGCAGCCAATGCCCCTGTACCAACATTAACAGTACCTAATACCGAAATTAGTTATGATTGCTCTACTGATTTTGGAATACTCCAATCTGATGAAACTATGTATTTCATCTATGGCAATTTTTTTAGTGTTCAAAACCCGAATTATTTCAACCTTGAGATTGATTTTCTAGTGAAAAATAATGCAGGCTCATTTGATGAGTATGATTGGTTAACTGCTTTTCCGCCAGATTGTGGAATTACCTATGACGGGCGCCTACCCATTTTATCAGATTCTAATTCACCTGTGGAAGGTACTATCCGATACAATATTAAGGGCTTTGGATTTCTTCAATTGTTCAGCATTAAAACGCTAAAGCTGAGAATTACCATTAAGGACCGGGCTTTAAACAAAAGCAACATTCTGGAAACACCTGAATTTACACTCAGCGATATTAAGGCTAATTGACTTTAGTAATTAGTCCTACTTTGTCAAGTTTAAGCCCTTTTAATCTTCTCTTTTTGGCCTCACCCCATCATCTGACAGCTTTCGATTGACTTGAATGATCCCTCTCCGCTGGAGAGGGGTAGCGCAAGTTGTGCGAAATTGCAGGCCCCCTGAAGGGGTGAGGCCATACGTGAAGTGGTTTGCATTCTTTGAGCATTAAGCCGAAACTTTAACTTGACAAAGTAATATTAGTAAATAGACGGATACCTTTCTGGCTCTGCCTCCCCCATCATTTCATAAACTTTGTCGAAGATTTCTTCCACACTGGGTTTTGAAAAATAATCTCCATCAGAAGAATAAGCGGGCCTGTGTTCTTTGGCAGTAACCGTTATTGGCTTGGAATCTAAATGCTGATAAGCCCCTTGCTCTTCCAAAACCTTTTGCATCATATATGCACTGGCGCCACCGGGCACATCTTCATCGGCAAATACAACACGATTGGTTTTCCTGATTGATTCAACAATTGTATGACCCAGGTCAAATGGAAGTAATGTTTGTACGTCAATAACTTCGCACGAAATTCCAACCTTTTCAAGTTCAGTTGCCGCATCGATAACTACCCGGCACATCGAACCATACGTAACTATTGTTACATCCCTGCCTTCTTTAATAATTTCAGGAACCCCAAGAGGTAATGTAAACTCACCAACATTGTCAGGTAACCTTTCTTTTAACCGGTATCCATTCAAACACTCAATTACAAGAGCCGGCTCGTCCGATTTTAAAAGTGAATTATAAAAACCTGCAGCCTGGGTCATGTTTCTTGGCACTAAAACATGAATACCACGAATGCTGTGCAAGATCATTCCCATGGGTGAACCTGAATGCCAGACTCCCTCCAGTCTATGACCTCTTGTTCTGATAATTACAGGTGCTTTCTGTCCGCCTTTTGTTCTGTACTGAAGGCATGCCAAATCATCGCTCATGATTTGAATGGCGTATAGTAAATAATCGAGGTACTGGATTTCAGCAATCGGGAGCAAGCCACGCAATGCAGCACCAATGCCCTGACCCAAAATAGTACACTCCCGAATACCGGTATCAGTTACTCTCAGTTCTCCATGTTTCTCCTGAAGACCTGCAAAACCCTGATTGACATCCCCTATTTTTCCGACATCTTCCCCAAAGGCAAATACACGCGGGTCTCTTTTTAATGCTTCATCAAAACAAGCCTGCAGTACTTCCCGTCCGTCCACTTCCTTTGAAGTCTCAGAGTAAACCGGGGCGATGGTTTCTACTTTGAATACAGATTCGGCTGACTGAGAATATAAATAGGAATTGAAACGATCAATGTTGCGTTCTTCCGATTTCTTAATCCAGGCAAGTAACTCATTCTTTGCACTTCCCTGTTCATTTCGAATTAAACGAGCTGTTTTCTTTGCTGCTTTTATTGAATCCATAAATAGTGGATTCACAACCTTTTGAAGTTCTTCTTTGATTGAATTTATTTCGGGTGCCAATGAACTTCCGTTCCCTACATTTTCAAGGAGTTCGACTACTTCTTTTCTCTCGGCTTCAATATCTTTCAGGAATGCTTTCCATGCTTTATCCTTGGCTTCACGTGCTGACTTCTTTGCCTCTTGCTCTATGTCATCTAATTCTTCAGGAAGAATCAGCACTTCATTTTCAATCCACAACCTCATCTGGTGAAGGCAATCATATTCCGCTTCCCATGCCAATCGTTCTTTTGATTTATAACGTTCATGAGAACCAGAAGTTGAGTGACCCTGCGGTTGAGTAACCTCATCTACATGTACCAACACAGGCACATGTTCTTCACGGCAAACGCGTTCTGCTTTTTGATAGGCCTCCACGAGTGCAGGATAATCCCATCCTTTTACAGTAAAGATTTCAAAGCCCTTCTCCTGCTCGTTTCGTTGCAACCCGGAAAGTATTTTTGAAATGCTTCCTTTTGTGGTGTGATACTCCTGCGAAACAGAAATGCCAAAACCATCATCCCACACCGACATCAACATCGGCACTTGTAAGACCCCGGCCGCATTGATAGTTTCATAAAACATTCCTTCTGAACTGGATGCATTACCTATAGTACCAAATGCAATCTCGTTGCCATTATTCGAAAGCGTTTTATACGGCTTCAATAATGGATTATTTCTGAAAAGCTTCGAAGCATAGGCCATTCCCAATAACCTTGGCATTTGGGAGGCGGTAGGTGAAACATCTGAACTGCTGTTCTTTTGTTTTGTCAGGTCTTTCAAGCGTCCGTTTTCATCCAACATGCGTGTAGCAAAATGTCCATTCATCAACCGGCCGGCAGACGCTGGCTCGGCTTCTACATCGGTATGCGCATAAAGCTGTGCAAAATATTGTTGAGTCGTCAGCTCTCCAATGGCAAACATAAACGTTTGGTCACGGTAGTACCCGGACCTGAAATCGCCATTGCGAAACACCTTAGCCATGGCTATCTGAGCAACTTCCTTCCCATCGCCAAATATTCCGAATTTGGCTTTGCCCATAAATACCTCTTTACGACCCATAAGACTGGCTTCCCGGCTTTCGCAGGCTAATTTATAATCAGCCAAAATCTCTTTGATTTTTGCAGGAGCGTATTTGCGGAGTTCTTTCGTGTTGCTCAACGGAAAAGGATTTACGATGGCCTCAAAAATAGCCAATAGCCCTACAAATGACAACCGCAGGCAGGTTGGCAATTGAGATAAGGCGGTTATATTTGCAGCCTGTTTAAAACGACTGAATTATGATCATAGGTGTTCCCAAAGAGATTAAAAATAACGAAAACCGGGTAGCCCTGACCCCTGCCGGAACGCAGGAATTGGTGAAAAGGGGCCATACTGTTTATGTTCAAAGTACAGCAGGTGTTGGGAGTGGCTTTTCGGATGAAGAATACAAAAAAGCAGGTGCTAAAATGATTGACGATGCCGCAGAGGTGTTCTCGTTGGCTGAAATGATCATGAAAGTAAAGGAGCCGATCGAACAGGAGTACAAGCTCATCAAAAAAGATCAACTGGTATTTACATACTTCCACTTTGCTTCCTATGAGCCTCTCACCAAAGCGATGATTGCCAGCGGAGCCGTTTGCCTCGCTTATGAAACCGTAGAACGTGTAGATGGAAGTCTGCCCTTACTCATACCCATGTCTGAGGTGGCCGGTAGAATGTCCATACAAGAGGGTGCTAAATACCTTGAAAAGCCACTCAAAGGCAGAGGCATTCTTTTAGGGGGTGTTCCGGGTGTAAAGCCAGCCAAAGTGCTCATTTTAGGTGGCGGTGTTGTGGGAACAAATGCTGCAAAAATTGCAGCGGGTATGGGTGCCGATGTTACCATTATGGATGTAAACATCAGCCGGCTTCGCTATTTGGATGATGTGATGCCCAAGAATGTTCATACCATGGTTTCGAATGAATATGCTATTCGTGAAATGGTGAAGGACCATGATCTGATTGTAGGTGGCGTATTGATTCCTGGAGCTAAAGCACCCAAGTTGATTACCAAGGACATGCTAAAGACGATGCGTCCGGGTACTGTACTTGTAGATGTTGCTGTCGATCAGGGTGGATGTATTGAAACATGTACTCCAACAACGCACGAAAACCCGACATTTATTATTGATGATGTAGTTCATTATTGTGTGGCGAACATGCCTGGGGCAGTTCCTTATACATCAACCTTGGCGTTAACTAATGCAACGCTTCCTTATGCCATTCGCCTCGCCAATCAAGCGTGGAAGAAAGCGTGCCAGGAAAGCACTGAGTTAAGGAATGGTTTGAACGTGATGTTTGGCGAAGTAGTTTACAAAGGCGTTTCGGATGCCTTTAATCTTCCTTATACGGATGTGAAAAAGTTTTTATAAACTGGCGCTAAGTGTCCTACACCTCGGAGGGGTAGGACACCTAGTTAAAAGGCAGGAAAATCCGGGAGAAGAGTAGTTAGCTGCTCTTCTCTTTTTATTTCAAAACAATAGTGAGACAGTCCGTTAGTTATCGCAATGTATTTTGCATTCATGGTTGAATTGTAAACGGATACCTGCTCAAGCACCTGTTGATTAAGTTTTAGTTCAGGTGATTTACATTCTATAATCATCCATGCAGCTCCTGACCGGTCGAAAATTGTAATATCGCTTCGCTTCTGGAGTTGATTATACCGGAGTCCGCCTTCTACTTTAAATAAAGATTTAGGATACTTGAGAGAATTAATCAAATAGTTAACTACATGCTGGCGCACCCATTCCTCGGGTGTTAGCATAACGTATTTCTTTCGAATTACATCAAAAATAAATAGCTTGTCATTTTCACGCTTCCATTTGTATTCAAACTCCGGAAAATTTAGCTTCACCATAAAGTCAGACAATATACTGGATGAAAACAAAACAAGAAATCGTAGAAAACTGGTTGCCACGC
>JAKEEN010000104.1 GCA_022616575.1 Flammeovirgaceae bacterium | reverse complement strand
AGGCCAAGCTCAACTTCCAGCCGGGGCAGTACGCCACCTTCGGCGTGGTCGAAGACTATTCGGATTTTTAGGATCGATGATTACACGATGGATGTTGCGTGTCTTTTCAAGACCCATCAACTTCCATGTCTTGCCCCCATCGAGAGATCTATATATACCGCCTCCACTATTTAAACTGTTTCTTGGATTCCCTTCACCGGTTCCAACCCATACTACGGCAGGATTATCTTGCTGAACAGCTATGGCACCAATCGACATAATGGTTTCTTTATCAAACACTGCATCCCACGTGATTCCGCCATTAACAGTCTTCCATAATCCGCCTGATGCTGAACCGACAAAAATGATATCGGGGTTACTCACCACAGCATCAATAGCTGTAATTCGCCCGCTCATGCCAGCAGGCCCGATACTCCGCGGCTTCATGCCTTTGAGTTTTTCCATATCGAGTTGTTGTGCAACTGAAATGAAACTGAGGAGCGAAAAGAATAGAATGTATAGGTTTCTCATGATTCAGATTTAAGACGTTCAATATACACGGAATGACTTCATGTAGTGGAGGCTTTATGATGAATTGTGATTGCCTTGTATGAGTGGTTGAAGGTTGAAGGGGTAGAGACACATAATCATGCGTCTTTACCCTTCTTTTTGGTTCCTTCATACAGTTCATATTCCAACAACCTGCAATCGAGTTTAGCAGAATAGAATTCAATTCTTCGACTTGCCTTTAGTCCGATTTTTTTGGCAAGGTCAAGATTGCCTGTGAAAATGTAGCCCGTGTAGCCTTTGCATTTCTTTTTGAGAAAATCACCGATTCGGGAATACGTTTCTTCTAATGATTGAACTTCCCCTAATCGTTCACCATACTCAGGATTGAAATACACAACCCCGTTAATTCCTTCGGGCACGTTTGTTTTTTCAAAATCGCACAAAGCAAATTCAATATACTTTTCAATTCCGGCCAGCTTCGCATTTACCCTCGACACTTTGATGGCATCGTCACTAATATCAGATGCAATAATTTTAAGTCCTTCTACTTCCTTAACTTCATTCCTGATTTGTTGAAGTTCTGTTTTATAAACTGATTCATCATAATTCAACACATGCATGAACGAATAGTTGGTACGCAGCAATCCGGGTTTACGGTTTGTTGCTATCAAGGCAGCTTCAATAGCCAGGGTGCCTGATCCGCACATCGGGTTTATAAATGCAGAGCGCCTATCCCATTTGCCTGCCATAATCGTGGCCGATGCCAACGCTTCCAACATCGGGGCTTTACCTGGAATTTTTCTGTAACCATGTTTTGCCAATGTCTCTCCGGACGTATCAATAAACACTTCTGCATCGTGATCTTTCCAATACAAGTGAATAACTGCTTTATCCAATGCAGGTCCTGAATTCGGTCTTTGTTTGCGTTCCATCCGAATACGATCTACGATCGCGTCTTTCACTTTGACATTCAGAAACATCGTATTGTTGATAGTAGGATTATCTACATTGCATGTTACTGTGAAGTATCCACCATGAGGGAGGATCTCTTCCCAAGCCATATCCACCAGGGCACGATATAGTTGATCGGGGTCTTCTGCTTTGAATTGCTTGAGAGAGTAATGCACCTGGCTGGCGCAACGAAGATTTAAGTTGAGTCGAATACAATCGCTCATCGAACCGTTCAACTCCACACCCGTTGCAAAAACCCGGACTGGAACAAACCCTAGTTCTTTCACTTCCATCGCTAAAAAAGGTGCGAGTCGCTTATTGCAGGTGATGATGATTCGGGACATTTTCGTTGTTAGTTCTTAGTTGCTGGTTTTTTTCAAAGGCGGACTTCAAAATTCTAAATTACCTACTCACTATTCGCGAATCCCTCTGCAACTGGCAAAGGTTACTTTACAAACACAATCTCCTTCAGGTCAAATATCTTTCTTTCTTTTTCACAATCAATCACCAATCTTCCCAATTCATCTACGCCCTGAATTATTCCAATAAGCATTCCTTGCTGATTTGAAAAAGTATGAAGTTCGTTGAGCCAATAGAGCGACTTCAGATATTCTTCTTTCAATTGATCATTTTTATTTTGACGGAGTTGAAGGTACCTTGCTTCAAGTTTCTCTAACACCAAGTCAAGAATCTCTTGCAGCGATGCCTCCCTTCCAATCTGCTGATAAACTGATGTTACTTTCTCCAGGTTGAATTTTTCCTGATTTACATTCAAGCCAATCCCCACCACCGATTTCGAAATTGATGACCCTGTTAATTGATTTTCAATCAAAATTCCACAGATTTTTTTTTCATCGACCATAATATCATTCGGCCATTTAATTTTAGCGCTCAAGTCAAACTCAAATAAAGTATCACGCACAGCCAATGACGCCACCATAGTCAGCCAAAACTGATTTTTAGCTAACAAAAAGCCAGGCTTAAATAAGATAGACGCTGTAATGTTCTTGCCTTTTTCAGAACTCCACGCATTGCCTCTTTGCCCTCTGCCGCTTGTCTGATCGGCTGTTATGACTACCGTTCCTTCCGATACATCACCTAATTCCATTAAATATGTATTGGTAGAACGACATTCTGGCCTGAAAATGAGGTTTTGCCCGGTGAAAAGGGTTTTGGCAGGAATTTTATACAAGAGAATTCTTAGTTTTGTACGAAAACCGAAGATAGCTTAATGCCCAAAAAAAGAAAGGATGCCGGATCGCAAAAACTTTGTGACGCGATTGTGAAAGGCATGCAGGAGAAAAAAGCAGCGGACATTGTGCTGATGGACCTTAGAAAAGTAAAAAATGCGGTAGCCGATTTTTTTATCGTCTGCTCCGGTAATTCCGATAAACAACTGGATGCCATTGCAGAGTCTGTAGATGTGGAAGTATTCAAGGCAGTGAAAGAAAATCCCTGGCATATCGAGGGCAAAAACAATAAAGAATGGATGCTTCTCGACTATATCAATGTAGTAGCTCATGTTTTCAGAAAAGACCGGAGAGAATTCTATGCCCTGGAGCGCCTCTGGGGCGATGCCGACATTATCGAAGTGAGCGAAGACTAAATAAGGAACCAAAAGCCCCACTTCACGTTATTCAAATTATAATTTTTAGATTTTACCATGGCCGACAACAAGAAAGACAATCGCAATATTATTCCTCCAAAACCGCCTAAAAACACGTATCAGTTGTGGGTAATTTTGGCCACTGTAGCCATTATTATGGTGGTGATGTATTTCGGAAACAGTTCCGATTTAAATACGATCACCCGCAGCGAGTTCGAAAGCATGGCCCAAGGTCAGGATATCAAAAAGGTAATTCTGATCAAAAACCAGGATTATGTAGAAATCACTCTTAAATCAGAAGCACTTCAGAATGCCAAATATAAACAGCGACTCGAAAAGAGTAGCCCGTTTGGTACCAGTGCATCGGGCCCTCATTTCAAAATGAATATCGGTTCGGGCGAAAAGTTCGAACAAGACTATGACGAATTAAGAAAAAGAACCCGTGCGGAACTTCCCGACTTGCAATACGAAGAGCGAAGCGACTGGGTTAGCATGATGCTCAACTGGGGATTCTTATTCCTTGTGCTTTTTGGTTTCTGGATGTTAATGAGAAGAATGACGGGAGGCGGTGGCCCGGGCGGTCAAATATTCAACATTGGTAAATCAAAAGCCGCTTTGTTCGATGCGGAGAGTAAAGTAAAAATCACTTTCGAAGATGTAGCAGGTCTCGATGAGGCCAAAGAAGAAGTAAAAGAAATTGTAGACTTTTTGAAAACGCCCGCCAAGTTCACCAAACTGGGTGGAAAAATTCCGAAAGGTGCCCTATTAGTTGGCCCTCCGGGAACCGGGAAAACGCTTTTAGCAAAAGCCGTTGCCGGTGAAGCGGGAGTTCCGTTCTTCTCTCTTTCAGGTTCTGACTTTGTTGAAATGTTTGTTGGTGTGGGTGCTGCCCGTGTTCGAGACTTATTCAAACAGGCAAAAGAAAAAGCACCTTGTATTGTTTTCATCGATGAGATTGATGCCATTGGTCGCTCCAGAGGACGGGGTCAATTACCAGGCGCTAACGATGAGCGCGAAAATACATTGAACTCATTACTGGTAGAGATGGATGGCTTTGCTACGGATAGTGGTGTTATCATACTGGCAGCAACAAACCGGCCCGATGTGCTAGACTCAGCATTGTTAAGACCAGGCCGCTTTGACAGACAAATCAGCATTGACAAACCCGATATTGTGGGGCGTGAACATATCTTTAAGGTTCACCTGAAACCAGTGAAGCTTGATCCAACCGTTGATCCTAAAAAACTTTCAGCACAAACCCCTGGGTTTGCCGGGGCAGAAATTGCCAACGTGTGTAATGAAGCGGCTTTGATTGCTGCACGTAAAGACAAGAAAGCAGTTGATATGCAGGACTTCCAGGACGCGATCGATCGCGTGATCGGTGGCCTTGAAAAGAAAACAAAAATCATTTCTCCTGAAGAAAAAAGAATCGTTGCCTACCACGAAGCCGGACATGCCGTGGCAGGCTGGTTTTTAGAACATGCCGATCCGCTCGTGAAAGTAAGTATTGTACCTCGCGGTGTTGCAGCCCTGGGTTACGCACAGTATTTGCCTAAAGAGCAGTTCTT
>JAKEEN010000103.1 GCA_022616575.1 Flammeovirgaceae bacterium | reverse complement strand
TATGCTCGCCAACGGTCGGTTTGATGGTCATATCGTGCAGGGCCATGTTGACCAGGTGGGCACGTGTGTATCTGTAAAAGAAGCCGCTGGAAGCTGGCTTTTTGATTTTGAATATGATGCTGGTTTAGGAAATGTCACCGTTGAGAAGGGATCGATTTGCGTGAATGGTGTGAGCCTGACTTGTTTTAACTCAAAAGTAAATAGATTTACGGTAGCCATTATTCCATATACTTTTGAACACACAACGTTCAAAAACCTGAGGGCAGGTGATGTTGTTAACCTGGAGTTTGATATTGTTGGTAAATACATTAAAAAACTTGTGAACCGCTAAATTTTCCACGCAACCTAATCGGGCATGAAGGAGTCTACTCTGAAAAAACTCACCGGTATGACAAGAATTTTTACCCTCAGCTTATTCTGCGTTTTTAGCTTTCATTCATTTGCCCAAATAAAACAAGATGTTCCTGCTTTTAACGCGCTGGATGTCTTTGGACCATTTAAAGTAGAATTGATTAAAGCCGATAAAGAATCGCTTGAGTTGGACTTTAAAGATGTTGACAGAGACGACATTGTTTTCGAGGTAGATCACGGAAAGCTTAAATTAAAACTTAGGAATCGTCATTTTATAAATCAATGGCGAGACGAGGAAGACATAGATTACATAAAAGCCAGAGTGTACTATGTTTCGTTAAATGAAATTGAAATTGAAGCCGGGACTTTACTAAAAAGTGAGGAAACAATTAAATCAAAAAATTTGAGACTTGCCTGTAGTAAGGGCGCGGAACTTAGATTAGATGTCATTGCCAAAGAAGTATTTATCAAGACTTCAATGGGTGGTGAAGTTTTGCTTAAGGGAATTACAGATTATCTTGAGATATACGCGTCTATGGGCGCAGAATTAAACACACTTGATTTAGAAAGTAAGTCGGTATTTGTAAAAGCCACCATGGGAGCTGATGTAAAAGTATTTGCTTCAAAAGAAATTGATATTTCTGCCGGATTAGGGGCTGCAGTAGACTATAGCGGTGGTCCCCTTGTGCGCCACTCAAGCTCTAGCTTTGGAGCAGACGTGAACGGACAATGATTGATTGTGATTAAGAACTCCGAAGCCTGAATTTTAGGTCAAGTTTGTTGCTGATTGTAAACCCTATCCACCCGCAGAGCATCCCTAGCATTCCTCCCACCAAAATATCGCCCGGGTAGTGAACACCTAAATAGATGCGCGTGTAGGTCATGCCGATGGCCCAAACAAAAAGAAGCCACATCCATTTGTAATTATTTCGAAAGAGTAAAAAGAAGAAAATAGCAGTCGCAAATGTGTTGGCAGCGTGACTTGAAGCAAATCCGTACAGGCCACCCTTGTAATTATCTACCAATCGCACAAGACCTTCCAAATCGGGATCTTGTGAGGGACGAAGGCGCTTAAAGTAGGGTTTCATAAATCCGCTGGTGATCCGATCAGTCATTGTAATAGTCAGGGCAATGCCTAACAGGGGTATCCACGAATATTTTTTATAGTTTTTGATGACCAGGTAGAGTAAGAACAAATAAAGAGGGAGCCAAAAAAATGTTTTCGTGACGTAAAGAATTATTGGATCAAGCCAATCAGCATGAAAGCTGTTAAGAAAAAGTAAAAGTTTTTTGTCTAGTTCAATAATTGCTTCCATACCAATTTGTTGCTTGGTTATTGGTTAATTTGGTCTTCAAATTAAGCATCAACAAATCAACAATAAAAAACCTACAAGTCAATGCCATCTATTCAGGCACCACGAGCTGTAATGATGATTCGCCCTGCGGCTTTTGGTTTTAATTCTCAAACGGCCGGATCTAATGCCTTTCAATCTGAAGTTTTAGATGTAACAAATGTTTCAAGCAAAGCCATTGATGAGTTTGACCGGATGGTTGCGAAACTGGAGGCACATGATATTGATGTGATCATAATTCAGGATACGCCAATCCCTGAAAAACCTGACGCTATTTTTCCTAACAACTGGATTTCATTTCAGCCGGACGGAAGTATTGTTCTCTATCCAATGATGGCTGAAAACAGAAGATGGGAGGTTAGGAAAGATATTGTTGAACAAATAGAAAAGAAATTTTCAGTCACCAAAGTTATTGATCTATCAGGCTCTGCCAATACCAATATTTTTCTTGAAGGCACCGGCAGTGTTGTCTTTGATCACGTAAATAAAATAGCCTATGCCAACCGGTCTCCGAGAACGCATGAGCAACTGCTCAGACACCTTTGTGAAAAAATAAGTTACCGGTATTTATTGTTCGATGCGGTAGATGAGAAGGGGACGTCCATCTATCATACGAATGTAGTGATGTGCATTGGAGCCACGTTTGTAACGATTTGTTTGGATGCAATTAAAAATGATGAAGACCAGGAAGCGTTGCTCGAAAGGTTTTCACAAACAGGTCATAAAGTCGTAGCCATTAGCTACGCCCAGATGAATGCCTTTGCAGGCAACATGCTGGAGGTACAAACAAAATCGGGCGACCCGGTTGTATTGCTTTCAGAGAAAGCCTATCAAACATTACTTCCCGGTCAGATCGATGTCATCAGCAAGCACGCTGATCTGATACCATTAACCATTGAGACGATTGAAAAAGTGGGTGGTGGTAGCGTGCGTTGTATGGTAGCCGGCATACACCTTCAGGCTCTGTCAAAGTGAATTTCGCTCTTTAATCTGTTTTTTTAATCGTCATTAACTGTGCCCGCTCACGTGCCAGCCATTTTAGAATATGAACAGCAAATGCGATTGCCCCCACAATCAAGAGACCTAAAAAAGTAATCAGGTAAATCATGGCAATTTCTTTTACCTGCTTTCACGAAAAAAGGCAACGGACTTACCAACGGTAAAATCACAAAAACCTACGTGCGATCATTTTTTAACAACGCCATCTACTGGATTGATATACTTTTCAATCCATTCTTCGGCTTCTTTGCGCGACCGGAAGAAATCAATATCCACCCCGAGCTTTTGGCCCATCATGCTGATCCGGTTTCTATATTCATCATTATGTTGATGGGGATCATAAATACCCGCAATTCTCCTCAGCCCGTTCCTCACCGCTTCTATTAAAACATTTTGAACCATCCACTGCTGATCCTCAATTGAAACCGCACCTTGTTTTCGCATATCCGAAAGCCAGAGCGGGGTATTGTAAATTCGAAGCATGTCAACACATTTATTAAAAAGTGTGCGGTAATGCTCGCTGTCTACCTGCTTCTTCCAGACAATACCGGCTGTATTAGTGCGGGCGTTGTAGTACACAGAACCAAATTCGCTGTCAAAGTAAATTTGTCCTTCAATATCACCAGGAGTTTTAAAATCAATAATGAAAGTCGTCCCTACATTCATGCTACTCTCCACAGATACTACACCCCCGGTTGATTCAACTTGCGTTTTTACCAGGTAAAGCCCCAGGCCTTTGCCCTCAGTATCTGAGTGAAAGCGTTTATAAATTCCGAATAGATCTTTACCGTACAGATCCATATTAATTCCCAGGCCGTTATCGCTGACCATCAGTTTCACATAACCCGTGGTTTTGATTGACTTTAAGGTGATTTCCAAAGGTCGCTTAGGCGATCGGTATTTGATGGCATTACTTGCGAGATTGTATAGCACGCTGTTTAGAATCGGCCGAATGGTGTAAACAAAAGGAGCTTCAGAAAAATCAGCATGAATTTTCATTTCTGAGGTAGTAAGCGAAGCGAGGCTTCTTCTCACTTGTTCCCATTCGGCTTCAAAGAATACTTTTTCTTTTATTTTATAAACTTCGTTTCGGATATCAATGATCTTATTCAGATCGCGAATAATTGTATCTAACTCTGATGAGGAAATATTGAGGAGGTCAATCATGTTCAATTGATCGCTCGTTAGTCCATTGGAATTATTCTTCAATAAATACGTAAGCCCGAGTAAACGGGCGACCGGGGCTCTTAAATTATGAGAGATGGTATATGAAAACTGCCTCAATTCATTGTTGTGCTTGATGAGTTCCTCATTGGCATACTCCAGGGCCTGCTTGCTTTGAGATACTTCCGATGCCAAGTTAGTGTTGGCCCCCAGCAATTGATCTTTTTGCAATTCAATTACGCGGTAAGCCTCCATCAGTTGGTCCTGGTTAGTTACTAACTCTTCACTTTGCGCCAGTATTTCATCATTTTGTCCTTTTAATTTTACTATCAGGGCCTCATTTTCTTTTTCGAATTTCTCGTTACTTACCTTCATGAAAAGAAAACTGGCCAAAATGAAAACGTATGTAAGCAGGGGATAAAAATTAGCAGCAAAGGGATAGTCCCAGCTCACCATGCCCAATTCATAAAATCCGACATTGAAAAAAGTGTGAAGGGGATCAAAAGTCAGTAAGCAAAGGAGACTTACCGATACAGCGCTGACCAGCAGTTTCAATTCTTTGATATGGATAATAATGAGTGGCAGGATAACAGAGGCTGTGATAATAAATCGTCCGTCAAAGTAATTCGAGGGATTTACTTTGTCGAAATAAAGTGATTTGGTAATGATTGAAATGCCGATTGTGTACAGGGGTATTTGCACACTCGTGATGAACCGGCTAATGTGGATTCGTTCAAACGCATTAAAAATAATCGGAATAAAGAACAGGAAACTGACACAAACAACCATCAGGCAGAACAACGGCTGATTGTAAAAGAACCACAAGAGGGCCGCCATAATCAGGGCCAGGCCTGCTATAATCAGGCTTATGATATTTGCCGTGACAAGGTTTCTGTTTAGTGAAGGAGGTTGAACATCCCGAACACCGGACTGCACCAATCTTTGTATCCAGGAAGTCATTAATCTATCTGTGAAGTGAAGTTTAAGAAGTAAATATCCTATTTTTAAACCTAAATTAATGAGAAATCATTGTCTATGGAAAAATATGATCTGGTTGTAATTGGAGCTGGCCCATCGGGGTATGCGGCCGCTATGCGAGCAATAGATTTTAAAAAGAAAACGCTCTTAGTCGAAAAAAGCAGGGTAGGAGGGGCGGGTGTTACGAACGGAGCTTTATCCTCCAAAACGTGGTGGGAACTTTCGCGCGAAGCTGCTGCCTTCCGTAAAAATCTAAGACGATACAATATTCATGCGCCATCGATTTCGTATCGCGAAATTCAATCCGAAGTACAAAAGGCGGTAGCTGAAAGAAAGGACATGTTGGAAGAGCACATGGAGATTATCCGAAAGTCAGCGGCAAAATACCTTGACTTCAAAGAAGGTACGGCCCGCCTTATCTCTCAAAATGAAATAGTGATCTCGAATGGGATCAAAAAGGAAAAGGTGTATGCTGATAACATTATTCTTGCCACAGGGAGCAGGCCCCGTTACCTTCCCGAATTGCCTATTGATGAGAAAATTGTGATGACGGCACACCCCTCCATGAAACCGTCACCGTCGCCGCGAACGAGTCGATCCCGAACCTGCCGGGCAAGCGCCTGATCAGCTTGGTCGTCGACTAC
>JAKEEN010000102.1 GCA_022616575.1 Flammeovirgaceae bacterium | reverse complement strand
GCTATTATGACACCTATTTTTCAAACTTCAACTTATGTGCAAGAAGGTCCGGCACAGCATAAGGGCTTTGCATATGCACGGGGGGCCAACCCAACGCGTAAAGCGCTTCAGCAAAGCATTGCCTCCCTCGAAAATGGAAAATTCGGATTATGTTTTTCATCAGGAATGGGTGCCACCGATGCGGTTATCAAATTATTAAACCCAGGTGATGAGGTCATTACCAGCAATGATTTATATGGTGGATCGTATCGAATGTTTAAGAAAGTATATGAACGATTTGGCATTAAGTTTCACTTTATTGATCTCACAACCTCAACCAATATTAGCAGCTACCTCAATAAAAATACGAAGCTTCTGTGGTTGGAAACTCCCTCCAATCCGCTAATGCAAATCATCGACATTAAAGCGTGTGTTGATTTGGTTAAGAAGAACCATGTGATTGTAGCTGTTGATAATACATTTGCTTCACCGTATTTACAAAATCCGCTTGAACTCGGTGCTGATATTGTGATGCACTCAGTAACAAAATACTTAGGCGGGCATTCGGATGTAGTGATGGGCGCCCTGGTTACGAACGATGAAAAACTTTACCAGGACCTTGCTTTCATTCACAATTCATGCGGTGCGGTGCCGGGTCCACAAGATTCATTTTTAGTATTACGGGGAATAAAGACACTTCATCTTCGGATGGAACGTCATTGTTTCAATGGAAGAAAGGTAGCCGAATATCTGAGGGCACATCCCAAAGTAGGACGAGTCTACTGGCCAGGATTTGAAGATCATCCCAATCATGCAATCGCAAAAAAACAAATGCATGATTTTGGCGGGATGTTATCTTTCACACTAAAAGATGACAACATCGAAAAAGCCAATACCCTGATGAAAAGCGTTGAATTGTTTTCATTGGCCGAATCATTAGGCGGGGTTGAGTCACTTATCAATCACCCGGCTTCCATGACACACGCCAGCATTCCGAAAGAAGAAAGAATAAAAAATGGATTAGTTGACTCGCTGATTCGCCTCAGTGTTGGTGTAGAAGATGTAGAAGATTTAATCGCTGACCTTGACCAGGCGCTTAAGAAAGTCTAATCAGGAAACCTTTTTCCGCGGCTTGTTTTTAGGCTGCTTGATCCTGCTGGCTTTTTTGTCCAGTTTTTTTTCGGTTCGGATTTTCTTTTGCATAGAGATGTCTTTCTTTCCTTTTTTACTTTTTCGATCACTCTCATGCACCAGCCTTTGCTCTTTGGTCATGCGGGCTGATTGATCCTTTCTAAGTTTTTCAACCTTCTGTGCAAAGGAAGAACCGGCAACAGCGCATATAAAAAGGATAAGGATATATCTCACTTTCTTCATGGATACAAATATACAGAGAATTTGGTGTTCCCTCGGCTGATCAACCGGCAAGACGACTCTTCAGCGAGCTTTCCATCATAAATTCTTCTGCCCTTTTATCTACAATCGATACTTTTTCCATGGAACTTACTTCAATCATGGAAACCCCAAAATCTTCGACCACCTTCCCTTTTAGGAAATAAAATCCGCGACCGCGGAAAGGATATTTCCGTGCTGTCTGAGGAAAGTGTACTGAATCAAAAACAATTCCATGCTGATCGTAGAACGTGCCAAAATGCATCAGCTCTTTATTCTTTGTTACAGCATCCTTCGTAGTTATTACATATCCAAGAATTGATATATGTTTTCCTATTTTATTTTTTAGTTCGCATGCAACAGTGTCTCCAAAATTATTTGTTTTGACAAGCAAAAAAGGGTTGCACAGCGGAAAGCCCAATAACTCGATTTCATCAAAAGCATCTTCCAATTCATTACGCTTAAGAACCGGAAGCGGATATTCTTTCGGCTCTGTGTCAAATAAATCGACTGTAGTCTTATGCCGGTTTTTATGATCGCTGAAATACAGCATGGCTTCCCAGAGCAATCGCTGTTTGGTTTTACCGGTAAACCGAAATGCACCCATACGAATCAGAATGCGCACTTGCTCCAGGCCGAGATCAACCCTTCTCAAAAAATTATCAAAGCTTTTGTACTCACCTTGTTGTTGTCGCTCAGCAGCAATTTGCTGAGCTACTTTGGTTTCTAAACTTTTTATATGAATAAACCCAATGTAAATGGTAGTATCATAGATAGTGGTGAGATACTCACTTTTATTAACACAGGGTGCCTCCATGCGCGCACCACTCATACGCGCCTCATGAAAATAAAATTCTGTCTTGTAGAATCCGCCAAAATTATTAATCACCCCCACCATAAACTCCAACGGATAGTGCGCTTTTAGAAAAAGACTTTGGTAACTCTCTACGGCATAACTTGCTGAATGGCCCTTGGCAAACGAATAGCCCGCAAAACTTTCAATCTCAAACCAAACCCGATCCGTTACTTTCTGTTCGTAACCTTCAGCTTTGCAGTTCTCGAAAAACTGATCCTTGATTCGCTGAAATTCTTCGCGCGAACGGTATTTACCTGACATTCCTCTCCGGAGTACATCCGCTTCAGTCAACGTAAGTTTACCAAAATGATGCGCGACTTTAATGACATCTTCCTGGTACACCATCACGCCAAACGTGTCGGCCATCAATTCATCCATTTTTGGATGGATCGACTCATACTTAATTCCATTTCGGTGCATATGAAACCGCTCAATGTAAGCCTTCATCATTCCTGAGCTGGCAACACCCGGACGAATAATGGAACTTGCAGCAACCAGGGTGAGGTAGTCATCGCACCGCAATTTTTCTAACAGCATTCGCATGGCAGGCGATTCAACATAAAAACAACCCATGGCTTTGCTGTTGCGCATGAGGTTTTTAATTTTTTCATCCTTTTTAAATTCTTTGAATTGATATACATCCGCATCAACCCCTTTATTTCTCTTTACATGCCGAACAGTTTCTTTAATATGACCCAACCCCCGTTGGCTGAGAATGTCAAATTTATAAATGCCGAAGTCTTCGGCTGCATGCATTTCAAACTGCGATACCGGAAAGCTTTTAGGAGGGAACTCAGTAGCTGTGTAGGCATAAATAGGTTTGTCAGTAATAAGCACTCCTCCCGCATGAATAGAGATATTAGCTGGCAACTCCCTCGAAATGATGTAAGCGGCATAATTAAAAACCATCTTACCAATGTGGTCGCGATCAACTTCTCTCTTCCGGTTCTCAACCAGTTCATCAATTTCTTCTTTTGGTAATCCAAAAACTTTTCCGAGTTCGCGAATGATCGATTTAGCCTGATAGGTGACATGCGTGCCCAGCAAACAGACATGGTCATATCCGTACTTTTCAAAAATGTATCGATAAATATCATCGCGGTTATCCCATGAAAAATCAATATCGAAATCGGGTGGCGTAACACGTTCTTCATTAAGAAAACGCTCGAAGTACAAGTCCAACTCAATCGGATCAACATTCGTAATCCCCAGGCAATAGGCTACCGTGCTGTTTGCCCCACTGCCACGACCCACAAAATCAAAGCCTTTGCTTTTGGCAAAAAGAATGAGATCATAGGCAATAAGGTAATACGATATGAATCCCTTCATGGCAATAATGCGAAGCTCTTTCTCAATATGGGTTTTCCATATGGTTTGATCACTACCATAGCGCTTTGTGTAGCCTTTGGCTGTTTCTTCACGTAAGTATTCTAAATCAGCCTGCGGATTCTCTCTTAAAAATTTTTTGTTTTTGTCTTCCCCCGGTTTACATTCAATAGTGCATTGGTCAAGAAGTCTTTGCGTGTTTTGAATAAGCTCAGGGAACGATTCGAACTGTTTTACCAGTTCCTTTTCAGAAAGCATATACTCTTCTTTTTCGGCCTGAAAGTGTTCGGGGAGTTTGCTAAGCAAAGTATTGTTGGCAATGCAACGCAGCAGCCGATGCGTGTTGTGATCACGGTACACGAGTCTTCCGCTTTCATTTTTTTGAGGAGGTAGGAATGTTACCGGATGAAGCAGTACAAATTTATGTGCATACGCTTCGCGCAGCGGATCGATAGCATACGGGATGAGGTTTTCTTTTTTTATCCCGATAAATTCATTGTCCTTTAGTTGATCGGATTCAATCGACCCAAAAGCATAAATGACAAACGTTTCTTCCAGTTCCGGAGCACGTGCCGGAAAAGGTTTTTCTTCCCGATTATGATAGGATAGAAACCGGTTGACGGCTTCAAAGCCCTGATTGTTCTTGGCAAAAATGATATACTGAAAATGATTTTCATTACGAAACTCAATACCCACAGCAATGTCGAGGTGGTAGGGGGTTTTACCGTATTTGGTTCGTACATTATGCGTCTCTACGGGTTTATTTTCATCACATATACGAAGCATCTCCAGGTATGAGGCTGTATTATTGATTTCAGTAAGCGCCAGTTTATGAATACCGCAACGCTTGGCTTCTTCAAAAAGGGTTTTAATCGGCATTGTGCCGTATTTAAAGCTGAAAGCCGTGTGACAATTGAGGTACATAAATATCCATTTCAATGTAGAGACGCATAATTATGCGTCTCTACAAACCATTTTATCGGATTGTCGAAGATATAATTACGAATCGTATGCAATGATTCCTCGGTTTGAATTACATGATCATAATACCTTGGCTGCCATTCAAAATCAATTTGATTTGCATTGGCATATCGCTTTACCGTGCTTTTGTATGCACGAATAGCCGAAGCCAGATTTTGTGATTGGGGTCCAAAAGAATTTAATTTCCATCCACGATAATCCGGTTTATTAAAAAACAAAATACCATGAATATGATTGGGCATGATGATGAATTCATCCAATTCTACAAATGGGAAATGATTAGGGATTTCCGTCCAATAAAAATGTGCGATGTTTCCTATTTCGGTGGGTTGTAGAGACGCATAATTATGCGTCTCTACAACGGCATTTTTAATTTCACCAAAATATCGTTCCTTGTTTTTTGTGCATATGGTTACAAAATACAAACCATGTGATGCATAATCCCAATTCTGCAATCGGGCTGTTTCAATGCGATATGTGTTTTGAAATTTCATTATTTTTTGATGTGTTGATCTATTTTCAGCCGCATCATGATGCGGCTCTACGCTATCAAATTTTTCGTGATCTTTCCTTTAAACATATTCATCTCCATCCGCACCCGCTTGCTCACGCCAATAGTGGTCGCTCTTACTAATTTTTCCACCCCATACTTATGTTTGAGGTAGTCCATGGCTTCATATAGATTTATATCTTCTTCAGTATCATCAAACAAGCTGATTTGATGACTGCCGTGTACCAAGCTGCTAAGTCGAACGCCCACAAGGCGAATCAACATTCTGCGGTTGTACAGTTTATCAAACAACTCCTGCACTACACGCAAAATCACGTGGTCGGATGAAGTATAAGGAACATGAATTTGTTTTGTCTCTGTATCAAAATTGGCGTAGCGAATTTTTACCGTGATGCAGGAAGTCAGTTTCTTCTGCTCACGCAATTGAAAAGCGACTTTCTCTACCATGGCAATAAGAATTGATTTCAATCGCTTCACATCAATGGTATCTTCTTCAAAGGTCGATTCTGTTGAAATTGATTTCTGCTCGGAGTACGGAACAACCGGAGAGTCATCAAT
>JAKEEN010000101.1 GCA_022616575.1 Flammeovirgaceae bacterium | reverse complement strand
TGATAGTTACTTCATATTCGCGGGCAATGGAATGGAGGGTTTCTGATGGTTTCACTTTATGATAGACCAGTTTACTGTCCACAACCTCTTGATTATCTGTAATTTGAAGTATCTGCCCGGGTTTTAAGGGGTCTTTCAGATTTAGCTTATTGAGGTTCACTAAATTCATCACTTCCAGCTTATACAATTTCGCGATTGAATAGAAAGTTTCTCCTGTCTTCACTTCATGAGTGCCTGACCGTACCGTAGCCGTGATTGAAACTTCCTGGGGAGCAACATCTCCGATCTTATCATTCGAAGACTTGGCCACCTCCTGATTCTCTTTTTCTGTCGGATTCGATTCCACAACAGGAGTTACAGACCATGCAAATGATTTTTCAGTGTCCAGAATTACGGGCTGCTCAGAAATATTTTTTTCAGGTTTGGAATTTTTGGGGGTCAGCCAAACAAGTGTACCTACTTTTATTTGCAACCCGGGATTATATTTTTGAAGCTTTGAGAGTCTTATACCGTATTTCTGACTGATGGCCCATAGCGATTCCTTTTCACCCGACTTATGCGTTAGCGTGGTTGCTTTCTTATGTTTCCTTTTTAAGTAATAGAATTCACCTGCCATCAATCGGTCGCTTATTGAAATATCATTGTATTTTAGAAATGAAGAAAGGTCTGTATCGGCACGTTTCGCCAGTGTTGAAGAGCTCTCGCCCTCTATGGCTTGAATGGCAGGGAGGCCATTCACAAACCTGATGTATGATTTAGCAAGTGATACCCTTGGTGTAACTCTCATTTCGCTACCCGCTATACGGTTTGCTGAGGCCAGCACATGTTCCTTCTTTTGAGTATCCTCAACAGGGATTGCAATGGTATATGACTTGTCATCGGGAACTTCACCGGTTCTTGCCCACTTATTATATGATAATAAATTCTCCGGCTCAATAGCCATTCCGTTGGCAAAAGCATTTAGATCACTTTTGCGCGATGTCTGAAACAATACCAACTGCGTTGCTCCTCGTTCTTCGACCGATTTTTCAAATGCTACTTTATGCGCCAGAAATTTCTTTACGTACCAATACGTGGCGCTTGTTACTTCCATGTGTTTGGTTCCAGGTTCATAATCCTTTACTGCCTTAATCACACCACCGGCCCCCATCTGGTAAGCTTGCAAAGCATAGAGCCAATTATTGAAATAGTAATTATTCTTTTTAATGTATTGGGCTGCCGCTCTTGTTGATGAAACAATGTTCATTCGCTCATCAATTTGTTTATCGACCCGCAAGCCCATTTCAATGGCTGTAAAATCTTTGAACTGCCAATACCCTACTGCATTTGAAACCGAAACTGCATCAGGCACTAATGAACTTTCCTGTAAGACAAGAAATTTAAAATCTTCGGGTACGCGCTCTTCTTCAAAAATCTTTTCAATAACAGGGAAGTAGGTTCGGGCCCGCTCCACCTTTATAGTATAGTACTTCGAAGATTGTGTAAGCGCATCTACATCTTTTTGAATTTCCCTACGCGCATCATCGCGAATGGTGAGGGTCAGGCCTGCAAACTGCATTTTATGCGGCACCTCGGGCGCTTGAGCTAAAAGCCGGATTGAAAATAAAATGATAACGAAGGCAAAAAAATAACGCATATAAGTTTAAAAAATGTTGCCTATTCCCTGATCTTGCGTATCACCATCAGCCCATCGCGTACTGGCAGAAGAACCTGCTCCACCCGATTGTCACTCGCGACTTTTTTATTGAACTCGATAATAGCCAGCGTGTCTTTGTCAGGTTTCTCTTGCAACACCTTACCACTCCATAACACATTATCGGCTATGATAATACCCTGCAAAGGTACACGATTGAAAATTAAGTCGTAATAGGTCGGGTAATTTTCTTTGTCGGCATCTATGAATACAAGATCGAATAGACCGGGCAATGCCGGGATGATTTTGGCAGCATCGCCAATTAAATAATCGATCTGGTTGGTTTTGCCTGATGCTTCAAAATACTTCCGAACTCGTTCTTCCAATTCGTCATTAATATCGATAGTAATGAGTTTACCATCCGGAGTGAGTCCCTCGGCAAGACAAATGGCTGAGTAACCCGTGTATGTTCCAATCTCTAAGATCTGCTTTGGTTTGGCCATGCAACTCAACATTGAAAGCAATCGGCCTTGTAAATGACCTGACAACATGCGGGGCATTAATACATGCGCGTGTGTGTCGCGGTTGATCTGTTTTAACAATTCGCTTTCTTTTGACGTGTACTGTTCTGAATAAAGTTGTATCTCAGGGTTTGTTATATCCATTTTCCGGAATCATTTGCAAATAACTCAATTCATTCTCCTTAAACATATCCTGGGCCACGCGTAAAATATCGTTGGCGCTCACATCATCAATACGTTTAAAGATTTCCTCAATAGTAGGCACTTGTTTCAAATCAAGAACGACACGACCGGCCATGAGCATCAGGCTCAAATTATTTTCTTCAGCCATAGCGAGCTGCCCTTTGAGTTGTTCCTTAGCTGCAAGCAATTGTTTGCTGCTTAATTTTTTATCGCAAAACTTATTCATCTCCTGCTGCACTAACTGAACACATTTGTTCAGTTGCCTGGGTTCTGTTCCAAAAAAAACGGCAAACATTCCCGTGTCTGAATACGGAGCAAAATGAGCATCCACGGAGTAGACAAATCCGTATTTTTCGCGCAAAGCAAGATTCAGCCGTGAATTCATTCCGGGGCCCCCGAGAATATTCACCAGCATAAAAAAAGGATAGCGATTGTCCTTATTATATATGGAGTAAGATTGCCGGCCGATAGCGCATTTGGCCTGCTTGACAGGCCTCTTCAATTCGACTTGTTTGGCCTTATAGGGGGTTATTCTTTTTCTCAGTGCGAGACGCTTTTGTTTTTTAAGGGGCTCCAGATACTTTTTTGCAATTGCTTCCACTTCCATTAACGGAATATTGCCAACAACACTGAATACAATCTTGTTCGTATCCAGATGTTGATTGCAAAATGAAACAAAATCCTTTTTTCTGAATTTCTTAACAGTGTCTTTTCTTCCGAGAATATTCATCCCCATCGGATGCTCCCCATAGATCACGGTCTCAAATTCATCTTGCAATGAATCATCCGGATCGTCCAGGTACATGGCCATCTCTTCCAGGATTACACCACGTTCTTTTTCTAATTCTTTTGCCGGAAAACTTGAGTGAAAAGCAATGTCTGTAAGTACATCGGTAGCCAGATCAAAATAACTGTCGCGCAAGGAGGCGTAGAAAACAATTTTCTCTTTATCGGTATACGCATTGAGTTCACCACCGACCGATTCAAGACTGTTAATAATCTGAAGGGACGTTCTTTTTCGGGTTCCTTTAAACGCCATATGTTCCCAGAAATGCGCGATACCCTGGTTATGATAACTTTCATCGCGACTGCCTATGTCGAGGAAGACTCCACAGTGAACAATTTTAGTGTTGGGTATATTTTGATAAATCACCCGGATACCGTTTGCAAGCGTAAATAAAGTAGTGTCTCTCATGCCTATAAAACAAAGGTATCAGATAATTGGGTTCTGTCCCGGTGACGAACATTTTTGACCGCTTCCGGTCAATTAGATGGCATAGATCGCGATTTTTTACAAAATTTATTAGCCTTTGCTGGCATATAGATTGTTAGCAAACTAAGTCAGCCGCCAGACCGCTTTTATGATATCGCAAGCAGCGATCAGGCAGCTAAACCCAATAGCTATGGAAACTCAAAAAGTAAAAACCTGCTTTACCATCACTTTTACGGATGAACAGTATAGCCATGCACTCAATTATGTAAATGACATGAAGAAGCACCCTGCCCGGGTGTTTTGGAGGGGCAAGGAAGGCAAGACTGACCAGGAGTTAGTGATGGAGCAAATTGCCCATCGGATTCTTTCAGGGTTTTATAATGACGATCCGTTTAGTGCAAGTCGCCATATTGTGAAGATGGACAGCATGACAGTTGCTTAACCTAAATTTCAGATTTCAGGTATTTCAGGTTTCTAATACAAAAATCTGAACCCTGAAAGCGAGATTTTATAACTTGTCCAGAACTTTCACAATCAGTTCATCCACCACTTTATTCGGATTTTTTGCGAATTTGTTCTTAATCCGGTTAGCAAGAATGGCATTAATACTAATTGCTTCATGCCCAAGAAGGCGGGCCATGAGATAATATCCGGCAGTTTCCATTTCACAATTCGTGAGCCAGAAATCACTCTTCTTATTGTGATAGTAATTCAGATTCTCTAAAAGCTTGGGCATAGTAACATCGGCACGCACGGCTCTACCCTGAGGGGCATAAAATCCAGGTGCTGTTACCGTATTGCCGATGAGCATCCCTTCACTTAATTTTTCGCGTAGCAAAGACGAACCCCTTACCACATAGGGTGCAAAAGGAAGTTCAATTTGTTTTTGAATATCATTCGCTAAGGCAATTTCTTCATCCGAGAAATTATTCCGGTAGAAAAGCGAAAGGTTATCAAAACCCACGGCATAATCCGAAATTAAAGACGAACCCACCGGAATATCTTCCTGTAAGGCCCCTGAAGTTCCAATGCGAATAATCTTCAGTTTCTTCTTCCGAGACTTAGGTTCGCGTGTCTTTAAGTCAATGTTGACCAGCGCATCTATTTCGGTAAAAAATATTTCAACATTATCAGTGCCAATTCCCGTGCTGATAACTGTAATCTTCTTGCCTTTATAGGTGCCTACGTTGGTAATGAACTCGCGCTTATTCATTTCAAATTCTATATCATCAAAATGCTGGCTTACCTGGTTAACCCGGTTGGGATCGCCAACAGCTATAACAGTTTCATGAATATGCTTAGGCAGAAGATTGAGATGGTAGACACTACCATCTTCATTTAAAATCAAATCAGTTTCGGAAATCTTCATTCGTTATTATTCAAAATTTTCTAATTCAAAATTCAAAATTGCCAGCAAATCAATTTTGAATTTCAAATTTTGAATTTGTTAATTTTTTATGGGTTGTGCCGGGTTACCAAAAACGGTTTCACCGGCTTTAACGGGGCCAATAACAACAGAGCCTGCTCCAACTCTGGCACCTTTTCCAATAGTCACTCCTGAAACAACAATAACTCCCGATCCTACAAATGCATCTTCTTCAATGGTAACACCCGCATTAATAATGGCGCCCGCACCCACCTGAACAAAATCGGCTATAGTTGTTTCTGCTCCGATAATCGTGCCTGCTTGCAGGAGACAGTGATTTCCAACTTTTACTCCTGCGCCAACCTTCACACCCATATCAATAAAATTTCCATGGCTCAATTCTGCTGATTCGGGAATATGAGCCTCTTTATGAATGGCATTGACCGGCTGAATATGACGAACCTCTTGCAACATTTTTATCAGGGCTTTCCTGACTTTATTATCATCAGAGGCAACAAATGCTTCACACTTTTTTCCGATCAATTTCAAAAACTCGTCATCATCGGTAGCACCCATCACGCTTACCTGATGAATTTCTGTTCCGTGCAGGGCTCGATCATCATCTAAAAATCCATATACAATGTTTCCATTACTCTCAAAAATTTCCTGGGCAGCGCGACCGATGGAGTTAGCACCAAATATTATGACAGGGTTTTCCATAAAAAATTAAAGCCTTAAAGGTAGAGATTATAAATCTCAAACCACAAATGCAAAATCACAAACAAGTGGAAAAATGAAAGTCCTAATCCTAAACTTATGAAGTTGAAATTTACCTGCCTGCCAGAAAGGGAATGTTTTTTTTAAATTTTGCCAACCAGGTGTTATTGGACAAAATCAACAATACAAAAAAAGGCAGGCATCCAACCCTGTAGCGTGACAAGGTTCCGAAGTTGGGAGTGGAAAGCGTAAGGAAAATAATTAGAATGGCAACAAAAGTAATGACAGCCAAAAGCAGTAATCGATGAGGTGATCGATTAGCTTGTTTAATATTCTTAAGGGTGCCTATTGTTAATACTAATAAGAGCAGGTTTTCAATTGCGGCAAAAATCTGCATAAACGAATTGACTTCCCACAAGAAAGGCCGGAAGAGTCCGGAGAATAATGCCCAGGGCGCATTTAAAACAATATAGAAAGCGCTCGTCCACTGATTATTATTTTCGTGCAGGTTATAAAAAATTATTGCATCACCTGCATCAGAAAGATTGTGTATTTGCGTGTAGTTCGAAGTGATGACATCGACAAAATATTCGAAGATAAAATTTGGGTGGAACAACCCTGCACTCAACAGCATTATACCCATGATAACAAAGAAAATCAAGGCTTCAAATCGCTTCGGTTTTAGCAATACATGAACTACCAGCAAGGAAACCCCGATCGGCAACCAGACAGCCAGGTAATAATATTTCAAACTCCACACCAGCCAACCGAAAAAAAGTATAAGCAGATAATCGTAAAACTTAAGTCTGTCTTTGAAGTATAACCGAAGTATAACAGCACTCAAATAATAAAGGGAGGCCATAGCAACACTCTCTTTGGCAATTCCCGAGCTCCAAAGGAGTACTGATGGAAAAAATAATACGGCAATCACCACCGGCCATTTCAGGGAATGAAACTTTGCCTTTAACACAGAAACAAAATACCATGCGGGGAAAAAAGTAAGCAATGATACCATGAGTGTACTTAGCCAATAATTTTTTCCACCACACAAAATCACGATACTCATTACCTTCGACATAAAGACAGCGCGAGGTGCTTGAAATTGCAACTGGGTTAGCCAATCGTGGGGTTGTGTACCTGACCATAGAAAATTCAGATAGCTATAAAAATCCCGCTGCGAAAGTTGTGCTATCCGGTTCCCATCAGAAAAATAAATATGTGAATCACTTATTGAATAATACTGCGTGTAGATAATCCCAAAGGAGACCCCGGCTAACAGTTTCACAAAAAAAGCAGGCCAATAAACTATCTTTAGATCCCTATCAGCACTGCGCCATTGCCAATAAGCCGCTCCTGTTATTAATGCAAAACTGACAAATGTAAATGAGTTCATTGAACTGGTTTAATCAACGATCCACCAATAACGCACTCCAGGCATCTTCGCTTTATGCAGTAGTTATTATATAATTCAATTTGGGCTTGCGAGTCAAAAGAAGTTTTACAAGCAAGGCCAAGCTTTGTCCATACTCTTGTGATCTTGTTATTTTCTGCAGGTAGTTGATTTAATAGCTCAACCGCCCGGTCAACCAGGGATTGATCATCTTTATACTTGCCGTAAGCCGTCAGTAAGGGAACAATTGTATTGATGATTACATTGTGAATACTTTCATCTCCGATAGCCGTAACAACCTCCTTGGTCTTTTTACCAAAAGAATAGTGAGTATGCCAATAAGATGTTGTGTTGGTTTTAAGTAACCCTGAAAGTTCTTTTACGGATGTCAATCCAAGGACGTGCGAGAACACATTCTTTCGGCTGCACAAAATGGAAGCCAACTGGGCAATTCTCACAGTTGGAAAATTAGCCGGTCTCAACCGAAGAAATTTCCACTGTGCTTTTTTTAATTGAGTTTCTATCAGGGAATATTTTTTACTCAATAACCCATACTCTCTTTTCAACGTAAGAAAGTATTCGTCACCTGACGTACCCTCTAAAAAACCGGCTTGCCCAAACAGCAAAGCTTCTACCTGCTCAGGCTTATCAGCATGCTTCATAATCAACTTGACCGGAATTGCTTTAGCCAGTTGCTGAAAAGGTTCTGAATTTACCTTAAAGCCAAAATTTTTGCAGAGTAATTGATAGAGAGTCTCTTGCCAATCGTTTTCATTTCGGTCGAGAAGTTTCCATACTTCTTCAGACTTCGCTTGGAGTCGGGTTGTTAATGCTTTATCGAAGGCGGAAAGCTTTGCAATGCCTGGGACAGTTGCAATTTGATTGGCGCACGGAATCTGTTCCGGACTATTTATTAATTTCTTGTACTGGAAGATGATTTTCTCCCCAACCCGGTCCCTTAGCTCCAGCGTTGGAATTAATGTACCATCTCGTTGTAAAATATCCTTATCCTTTTTCCAAACTACATGGAGGATAACATTATTGTATGCCTCATCATGCTGGTGTTTGTGTGTAATCCATTCAGATGACTTTACATGAACCTCCACGTGACCGGCCCAATCAAGCATACCGATACGAATTCTTGCATTCGAAAAATCAGGGCCCGCATGGGTATTGTGTATTCCCGGATGAAATATCTTTATCTCCTGTCCATCGGTTGTGCAAAGTCCTTCGCGACTAAAGTATTGGTACTGCCAGAGGTAGTGGAGAAAGGATTCAGACACTGGTGATTTTAGATTTACGATTTACGATTTACGATTTTACAAATCTAAAATCAACACCTACCAACCCTTAAGGGAGGTACTTCTCTAAATAGATTGCCATTTCGTTTTGCATTTTCTCAGCTTCCTTTTTTGCTATTTGTGCAAAATCCTTTTCGGCTGATGCGTAGATAATAGCACGCGAAGAATTTACAATAAGCCCGCATTGTTTATTGAACCCCAATTTTGAAGTCATCTCTAAATCACCTCCTTGTGCGCCAACTCCTGGCACTAAAAAAAAATGCTCTGGGGCCAACCCCCGGATATGTTCCATCTTCTCAGCTTGTGTTGCTCCTACTACAAACATCAATTGATCCGCACTTGCCCAGGTTTGTGCTTTAATCAATACCTCTTCGTACAGTTTTCGGTTTGTCACAACCGATTCGAGTAATTGAAAGTCAGCGCTGCCTGAGTTAGAAGTGTGGGCAAGGAGAATAACCCATTTATCTTTTTTTTGAATGAATGGCTTCACCGAATCTTCACCCATGTAGGGAGCTACTGTAACGGAGTCGAAATTCATGTTCTCAAAAAATGCTTTTGCATACATGGCCGATGTGTTCCCAATATCGCCACGTTTGGCATCGGCAATAGTGAAAAAATCTTTAGGAATATACGCGATAGTTTTTTGAAGGCTCTCCCATCCTTTTAATCCCTGCGCTTCATAGAAAGCAAGATTGGGTTTATAGGCAATGCAATAGTCGGCAGTGGCATCGATAATCTGCTTATTGAATTCAAAAACAGGATCCTTCTCGCTTAATAAATGTTTGGGGATCTTTTCGATATCGGTATCGAGGCCGATGCAGAGGTAGGAACTCTTATTTTTAATTCGTTCAAAAAGCTGCTGTCGATTCATGACCCTAAATATAGTTGATAGTTCTTAGTTGATAGTTGTTAGTAATATATAGCTACCAACTATCAACTGTCAACAAAGAACTATCGAAGGTCAATTACTTCAACACCTGGGTATTTCTTAGGATCGAAGGTAAAGAAGGCATCTGCCACTGCCACGTTCGGTATAAACTTGGTGATGGCGTACTTGTATTTGTTGCCGCCTTTATCAAACATAGTCCAGCTCTGAATACTCTTGTCTTTCTTGCCAATAAACATTTTGATCTTGAAGTATTGGGCATCCTTTTTCTCTGGTACTAAATCGATTACCTCGCACAACACTCCGTTTTCGGTTTTGTCTTCCAGGTAGATGTATTTAAATCCTTTTTTATACATGTCATAAATCTTCGATGGGTTCACATCATCAGAAGAAGGGTCGTAGTTGTCAATGTTTACTTCTTTGGCAGAGGGCAGGTACGTCCAAACGGTAGAGCCGTTATTGATGATCTCCTGATCTTCCAAAACAAGCTTAAACATCTCGCCTTTCACCGTGACCCTTCCTTTAAATTCTTCCTTGATTCCTTCCGCATCATTCGTCATAGACGATGTAATGTTGGCCTCAAAAGCCGTGATTGCTTTATACTTCTTGCTCATGGCATCGAGGGTTTCCAATGCCTTGGGATCGTATTGAGCGAAGGTTGCCTGAACGAAAAGAGCGGAAAATGCGATTAAAAACAGTTTTTTCATTGATTTCTAAAAAATAGGTCTGCAAAATTAAGATTGTCCGTGTTTTTCTCTCAATGCATTCAATAATTGTTCCAAACTCATGTCATCTTTTATCAAAACTTCACGCGCTTTGCTCCCTTCAAAAGGGCCTACAATACCGGCTGCTTCAAGCTGATCGATCAGTCTACCGGCCCGGTTATACCCTAATTTCAGCTTTCGCTGGATGAGTGAGGTACTACCCTGCTGGTGCATCACTATCAATTTAGCTGCTTCTTCAAACAAAGAATCGCGTTCAGAAAGGTCTACCGTGCTTGCCCCGCTCTCTTCATCCTCATACTCAGGCAACATGTACGCTGAATCATACCCGCGTTGAGAGCCGATGTATTCACAAATTTTTTCAATTTCAGGAGTATCTATAAAGGGTGATTGCAAGCGAATAATGTCAGAGCCGGAAGACAATAACATATCGCCCATGCCTACTAACTGATCGGCACCTCCGGTATCAAGAATGGTTCTTGAGTCAACTTTTGAAGTTACCCGAAATGACAAGCGTGCCGGAAAGTTTGCTTTGATTACACCCGTGATCACGTTTACGGAAGGTCGTTGCGTTGCCACCACTAAATGAATACCAATGGCCCGGGCCAACTGAGCCAGCCTGGCAATCGGAGTTTCCACTTCTTTGCCGGCCGTCATCATCAAGTCGGCCAACTCATCAATCACAAGAATAATGTAAGGCAGAAAACGATGGCCATCCTTTGGATTAAGTTTACGCCCAACAAATTTGGCATTGTACTCTTTCAGATTTCTGGCACCTGCATCCTTCAGGATCTCGTAGCGGTTCTCCATTTCGATACATAGCGAGTTAAGGGTGTGAACTACCTTTCGCGTATCGGTGATTATCGCTTCTTCGCTGTTGGGAAGTTTAGCGAGAAAGTGTCTCTCAATCTTTGTGTATAAAGACATCTCCACCTTTTTCGGGTCCACCAATACAAACTTTAACTGAGAGGGATGTCTCTTATATAATAGTGAGCTGAGAATTACATTCAATCCAACCGATTTACCCTGGCCCGTTGCTCCCGCTACCAACAAGTGCGGCATTTTAGCAAGGTCAATCACTAGCACCTCGTTGGAAATAGTTTTTCCCAGGGCTACGGGTAATTCCTTATCGGTTTTCTGAAATGATTGTGTAGCCAATACGGAGCGCATACTCACCATCTCCCTGTTTTTATTTGGTACTTCAATGCCAATTGTTCCCTTGCCGGGAATGGGAGCAATGATACGGATGCCAAGCGCGGCCAAACTCAGTGCAATATCATCTTCCAGGTTTTTAATGCGCGATATCTTGATCCCGGCATCCGGCACAATTTCATAAAGTGTCACCGTTGGACCGATGGTAGCCTTGATACTTTGAATGCCAATTTTGAAATTGATAAGCGTGGCGACAATGCGATCTTTATTACTGTTCAGTTCTTCCTGCGTCACCTGCACTTTACCCTGGTCATACTCATTAAGCAAGTCGAGTGGGGGAAATTTATAATTACTTAACTCAAGCGTTGGATCGTAGTAGCCTTGATCTTCCACCAACTTCTCGGCAATCTGATCCGTTTCCTTTGTTTCTTCAATGGTGAAGACTGGATCAGTCATTTTTTCCTTCTTGGCTATTTCAGGTTTCTCAACCTCCAATTTTATTTCCGGGGCAGACGGAGACATTCCTTCAATTGAAGGTTTCACCAATAGCACAGGTTCAGGAATTTCGTCTTCGGTGACTTCATTCTGGTTGGGCCAGTTATCTTTTTCATCGGTATACCCCGCAACTGTTACATCAGGTTCATCGGCAATTGCTTCGTTACCCATTGCTTTTGCGTTTTGCTGAAAGGCCGGTATAGCAGTTACATTAAAATAAAAGATGATGAACACAAGTAGTGAAAGTATAAGGAGCAGAAATGTTCCCCAACCAAACATTCCATCAAAAAAAATGGCTAAGTCTAAGCCAATACCGCCTCCAAGAAAACTCCACTCGGTAACACCATCGTTGATAAGCGTCATATACCCCAACAGCAGGCAAAGCCACAAC
>JAKEEN010000012.1 GCA_022616575.1 Flammeovirgaceae bacterium | reverse complement strand
TCGACTGAGGAACACGTGCTGCCTTACCCGATTGGGAAAAGCTACCTGGTCTCTCAAGGCAACTTAAGCCCCTGGAGCCATTCACCCTCCAATTATAACGGAGTGTTTCGTTACGCGTATGATTTCGATATGCCGGTGGGAACTATCCTAACCGCAACACGGCCGGGAGTAGTAACCTACATTGAACAGTCTTATCAGGATGGTGATATTCAGTTTGGCCACGAAAACGTGCTGGCTATACGGCATGATGACGGAAGCTATTCGCGGTACATTCACATAAAGCATAAGAGTGCCTTGGTATCGGAAGGCCAAACCGTTGAAAGGGGTGACACGATCGTGCTGAGCGGAAATACCGGCTACACCTTAAACCAACCGCATTTGCATTTTGACGTTGTCAAACCAACACCGGGTCAATTCCCTGACATCACTTCTCAGTCGATATTTGTGAGCTTTAAAAATTCATCTGCTTTCCCTCATGACCTGAAGCAAGGGACAAGCTATATGGCTCTTAACTATAAGCAGCCATGATGAATACAAGAATCCTAATGTTTTTTTTACTCGCAAACTGCGCATTGCAAGCTGCACCAGGAACATCCCTTCAAATAGAATTCAATACCAAAGAATGGATTGATCTTTCAAACTTTTAGAATCTCATCGGCTGAATTTCCCTTGAATTCAATGGGAGTCATGCCGGTCAACCTTCTAAAGGCTTGATAGAAAGCGGACTTGGAGTTGTATCCCACTTTTTCAGCAATTTGCTCCATATTTAAATCAATATCACTGCATTGAAGCATTTGCTGTGCTTCCTTAATTCTATAATTGGCTATCAGTTCCAGATAGGTTGTACTTAGATTTTCGTTGATTACTTGCGAAACATAGTTTGGACTACTGTTCACCTTACGAGCAAGGTCGTTGAGACTGCTAAAGCGATTCAAATAGTATTTTTCAGTCTTCATCTGCGATATGATTTTATAAGCCAGTTCCTTTTTTGAATCTTCCGACAATGTTGATTTTTGGTACTTTGCCGGTGATGTAAAAACGGACATCAAATCCGTAATAAAATAATGTGATGAGAAACTAATGGCGAGAGTTACGTAATAGGTGAGAATATAGTCGTGTACAAAGGCATTTCTCAAAACGATCATAACCAGTAAAGTAATCAAGAGAACTGTCGAGATAATGGCTATTGGCTTTATAAAAAAAATGATACGTCTGTTTGCTTTGACTTTTCTTCCATCGAAATACAGTTTTACTGAAGCGGTTGTATAGCTAAAATTGGACGCAATCACGATCCAATAATAATATTCTGACCAGACACTCTCATTAATATTAAATATGAATGATGCTCCTAAGAAAAAGATACAGAACAGGAGTCCAGGAAGAAAATGAAATCCAAAATGAGGAGGAAGGCCATCGTGTATTTTTGAGTACACATAGGTATAAAACAACGGTGGAACAAAGAGCATAATCGCGGCTAATACGTCCATTCCATAAATCGCCCTGACAGTAAACCCGGTAATTATAGCAGCCAGCACCAATATTAATACACCAAGGAACTTCGAGGATGGGATTCGAACCCCCTTCCTTTTTATAACCAGCACATAGTAAGCCGTGCCGCTTAAAATCATTAAAATGTTAATCAACACGAATGGGTCAATATACTTCATGTCCTGATCGAGAGTTTTGAAGCCCTAAATATCGTGATTTTTTACTTTCTCTTCGATTGGAATTATTAAGGATGGGTTTTGGCTCTTGACATAGCTTTGGTGTCGCGTTGGGTTTGCGTGGCTATTCATGTGCCAATGCGCGGGGCTTTCGGGGGAAGAATCTTTTTAAAAATGCGAAGAGTCGGCTGCATTATTTTTTAGCGGCTTTGCGTTGTGGCGGATTAGATGCACCTAACCTGTCTAAACGCACACTGTTTATTAATTGTACAACTGTTTATACTCCCACTTTCCCCGCCATAACGCAAAGGTGCTGTTATAGCCAGTGCTTTTTTGTTTACTGCAGCCAAACTTATTTGTCTTACAGTTAACCAACTCTTACCGGGAAGGTGGTTGATTTAATAAAAGCCAATATAATCCAAGCTCATCAACCGCCTTTACAAAATTGGCAAATTCAACAGGTTTTACAATATAACTGTTTACACCCAGATTATAGCATTTTTCAATATCAGGATACTCCTTTGAGGATGTTAGTATAACAACGGGGATTTTCTTTGTTCGTTCATCTGATTTAATTTTCCGCAGCACTTCAATGCCACCTACTTTGGGCATATTTAAGTCTAATAAAATTAATTTGGGCATATTATCTAAGATTCGGTTAGCATATATCCCCTCAGCAAAAATATATTCAAGTGCATCTGCACCATTTTCCAGATGAATTAATTTGTTTGCCAGGTTATTCTTTTTCAATGCTCTAATGGTAAGTTCGGCATCTCCCATATTGTCTTCTACCAGTAAAACATCAATTTCGCTGTTTTTCATATTTTTTTTTGTTAGTTTTTATGTAATGTAAAATAAAAAATTGCTCCGTTATCCACTTTACCTTCTGCCCATATTTTCCCTCCATGTTTTGTGATAATTCTATGCACAATGGCTAAACCTACACCAGTACCTTCAAATTCACGTTCCATATGCAATCTTTGAAATACGCCAAACAGTTTACTTGCATATTTCATATCAAAACCAGCTCCATTGTCTTTTACGCAGAATGTGATTTCCTCATTTGTAGCTTCTGAAGATATTTGAATTATTGGTTTTTCATTTTTGGAAGAGTATTTAATTGCATTCGAAATAAGATTTAGCATTACTTGAAAC
>JAKEEN010000100.1 GCA_022616575.1 Flammeovirgaceae bacterium | reverse complement strand
TGGCCTACATAGATGCCTGCATCAGATGAGCCGATAGCAATGCATTCTTCCATCAACACATTTTTACAAAGCACCGGGTATAATGCATACGCGCCATTTTCAGTTTTAGGTCCGCCTGACCAGGAGGAAATAATTCTTCTGAAGGTAATTCCACGCGTGTCATTCACTTTTATGTTATCGCCTATGGCATCTTGCACTGTAAAATCTTCGAGCACAATGTTTTTAGAATTACTGATGCGGATTCCTTCAGCTCCCTCCGTTTGATTTTTGAATGACAAGGTTGTTTTATCCATCCCCTTCCCACGAATCACGATGTTTGATTTTCCATCCATGGTCAGGCTTTTGGTGAACATGAAATTTCCTTCAGGCAAATCGATGGTGTCGCCATCAGCTATGGTAATAAACTGCGTTTGCAAACTTTTCTCAATACTTCGCCAGGTGATGGGTGATGAACGTTTTTCTGAACAAGAAATCGTTGCAAGAAGCAGTACGAACAGAAAATATTTCATTGATTCAAATTTTAACTTCCTAAGTTATTCAAAAGGATTTAATTCGCCTTCTTAAATTTGCCTAATGATTAAAGGTCTTTCGTTAAATGCGCTTCGGGTCGGTAAGAAGTATCGACTCGTTAACTATGGAGATACGTACGAATTTGTAATTGAATACATCCTGGCCAATGGCGACTTTAAAGTAAAGGACATTCATACTATGGAGCGATACCTGTTAAAGGATACTATAAAGCTTGGAAAAGGGAAAGACTTTGAGATCAGGGAGATTGAAAATTAGTCCCTACTTTTCCCCGCGGAGAGGCTGCTAAATAGATGCCATCTTACTTTCCAACGTGCGCGACAACCGGAACGGATTCCTTCTTTTCATTGGGGGATCTCTTAAGTAACTTCATCCCAAAAATAAAACGCATCATGTTAAAGGGCCTGATCAGCAACAGGTAAAACCCCACACAACTAATCAGTGTTAGAAAGCTGATCGACCAAAACTTGACAGAGATGCTCCAATCAAGTTGACAGACATAGTAGCCGATCGCTATAATTACTGTCTGGTGAAGAATATAGAATGGATACAATCCTTCGTTGATTTTCGATAACCACGGGTGGGGTTTATTTAAATAATGTTGCCCGTAAGCAATAATGGTGATGACGGTAAACCAACTTAAGAAGATAGCGACCACATCAAAAATCGTTTCTACGGTATCATCGCTCCAGGGCAAATGATAGAATTCCCGAAAGTGAAAATACGTGCCGTAAAATGGAATTAAGATGAAGAGTGACGCAACAAGCAAATGTTTTCTGTTCTTGCCGATGGACAGCCATAGGTTTTTATCGGAGTAACATATCATTCCCAGCAAAAAGAAACACAGGTAAAACACAAAGAAGGCCCAGTCGGTCAGGTTATGCTCTTCATCGGGGAAATAAGGACGCAGAAACACCTGAGTTATCAAAATCAGGATAGAGGGTATAAAAAGAATACCAGCCGGACTTGAAACCCAACGAAGCATTTTCTCTTTAAATCCGGCTGACTTTTCTGAACGCAGGAAGGTTAGCAAGGGTATGGCGATTAAAGAGTACAAGAACAAATAAAGAACAAACCACAGGTGATGCCAGCTGAAACTTCCTTCGGGATACGGAACGAAATTGAAAACGGTTTTATAAAAATCCCAGTAGCCATTGTACTCCTTGATGTGCTCAAAGTAAATCTGTGGTGGCACCACGATGAACATGCCGAACACTAATGGGATAAAAAGCCTCCTGAACCGTTCTTTGGCAAATTGCCCGGTGGTCAGTTTTCCCAGGGCCATATACGTTCCGGCACCGGAAATGAAAAGTAAAAGAGGCATACGCCAGAAATGAGACCAGATCATCCAGTACCGGAAGCTTTCGCTGAGTTCGTTGTTTTTAACGTGCCACTCCCACGGGTTGAACCACATACCGGTGTGGAAGAAAAGGAGGATTAGAATGGCGATAAAGCGCAGCCAGTCGAGGTCGTATCTGCGTTGATCGTTAGTGGTTGTTAGTTGTTCGTAATTGGCATTCATATTAGTTTCTTTTGGTGCCAAAGAAACGGTGAGCAAACACGAAAGTAAGATTGTTTTTATAAGATGGAAGGCCGATTTTATAAAGTCGAACGCTATTTAACATAAGGTGTCCTACACCTTTTGAGGTCTTTAATTCACCGCCTGCCATCCGCTATTCACCTACTACCAGCCAATAACAACCTATCTATTATAGCCGTGCGAGCAAGCTGACCGTATATTTGATCAAAAATCAAACGAAACTATGGAAGTACAAGAAAACAAAAGTAATAGTCCTGAACGCAAGAGATCAAAATCATTGAACAACGCCATGGCCGGCACAGTATTAATCATTATAGGTGCCATACTATTTGCCGATCGGGCAGGGGTGGAATTTCCTGATTGGTTGTTTACCTGGCCCATGATATTAGTGGCTGTTGGTATTTTTATCGGGGCAAAAGAAGGGTTTCGCGATTGGGGTTGGTTAATTCCCATAACGGTGGGTGTTGTTTTCTTATTCAGCTACCATGTAGAAGGATATTCATTTCAACAGCTTTGGCCGGTGATTATTATTGTAGTGGGTGTCACCATGTTGTTGAATTCGGGAAAGAAGCACAGACGGTCGTGCAGGTAAATCAATCAATAGAAATGAAGACATCAAAAGATATGTACACACAAGAAAATAAGACAGAAAAAAATGAAGGATCACCCCGTGATGGCAGAGCTATTGCCGGCTTGATTGTGATCACGGTTGGAGCATTGTTATTGGCCAGACAGGCTGGTGCAGACTTTCCACATTGGATATTATCATTCGGAACTTTACTCGGTGTGATTGGACTATACATTGGGTACAGACAGCGTTTTCGTAATTGGTTTTGGATGGTGCCAACAGCAATTGGATTGCTTTTTCTGACTGATGATATTGTCGAAAACTTCTCTGTCGGCCCGTTTATCTGGCCCATCATTATCATCGCAGTCGGGTTGGTGATCATTTTCAGACCAAGACGCTCCAGAGAATTGCGGCAAAAGTTTTCCAATGTTACAGAAGAGAGTACGGGTGAAGATAAAATTGACACCATTACCGTCTTTGGCGCCATTAAGAAGAACATCATCTCAAAAAACTTCAAAGGCGGTGAAGCAACATCCGTATTCGGTGGAGTGGAATTAGATTTTACGCAGGCAGATATAAATGGCCGTGCCGAACTTGAGCTTACACACATTTTTGGTGGCGCCAAACTTATTATTCCACCTGACTGGCGTTTACATTCTGATGAACTGGTATGCATTTTTGGCGGGCTTGATGACAAACGCAAGGCCACCAGCAACACCGATCCGAATAAGGTCCTGGTAATCACGGGTACTTGCCTCTTTGGAGGAATAGATATTAAAAGTTATTAATAATACATTTTATTAACGGATCGCGTTGATCTGCGCAGAGATGTGTTAGACATGTTAACAATACAAAAGTCTCTCAAATGAATTGGTATATTTCAAAAATTGTGTTTGGTATTTCTGTTGAAAACAAAAATGCCCGTCAGTTTGATGAACAGCTTCGGTTGATCAATGCTGAAAATGAGGAAGAAGCCCTATTGAAGGCCCGTATGATTGGCCTGGCAGAGGAAGATTCGTTTATGAATGATGACAACAAACGCATTAAGTGGGAGTTTATCAATGTGGCAGAGTTGATTCCCCTGAAAAAGCTGGAAGATGGCATCGAATTATATTCGCGCATCCATGAAACCGATGAAGCAAAATTGTACGTGAACTTTATTCATCAAAAAGCTATCAGCTTGCGGTTAAATTCAGGATCATTATTTTAGCAACTGTGAGCCTCCCGCTTCTCTCAAAAAGAAAAATTATTATCAGCTTCATTATTTGGTGGCTGGTGCTGGTTTTAGTAGAAGCCTATGCAACCATGAGTTCGTTTGGATTTTCACTGAAAGTAGCACTGCTCGATGCAGTCAGTATTAATCTTTTAATTGCCACTGCCTGGTGGATTATTTTTAATGCCTTCAGGTATTACAGGCCGAGTGCTTCACAGGCTTTTTACATTGTTGTTTGGAGCTTGGCCGAAGCCGTGATTTGTGAGTGGATTCATTACTTTTTGATGAGGAACGTATTACCAAACGAGACCTCCTATCTTGATTTTCTTTCACACTCACATATGGTTCGCGGACTAATCGTTTGGCTCATGATTATGTTGGTGGCGATACTGAGTTGGATGTGGTATTTTTTACGAGACCTGCGCGACAGTGAACAGCGAGAGCAAGATGCAGCACGCCTGGCACGCGAAGCAGAGCTTGCACGCCTTCGTCAGCAACTTCAACCGCATTTTTTGTTTAACAGTTTAAATTCTATTAGCGCGCTGGCAGGTTCACAACCCGAAGAAGCAAGAAAAATGATCCAGCAACTTTCTGATTTTTTGAGAGGTACTGTAAAACGCGATGACCAGCAATTGATTTCACTTCAGGAAGAACTGAAACACCTGGAGTTGTATTTGGAAATTGAAAAAGTTCGTTTTGGTCATCGGTTAAAGACAGAAGTTGTGAAAGATGATAAATCGTTGAACCTGAAGCTGCCAGCTTTGTTACTTCAACCCGTGGTAGAAAATGCTATTAAGTTTGGCTTATACGATACCATTGGTGAGATCGTAATCCGAATTGAAGCAAAAGCCGAGAACAGCCAGCTCGTACTTACAGTCACCAACCCGTTTGATCCATCAACCGCT
>JAKEEN010000099.1 GCA_022616575.1 Flammeovirgaceae bacterium | reverse complement strand
CACTTTATCAAAAGTAGCTATTACTGAATAAATCAAAACCTGACAAAGTAGGATTAACCTTTCTTCTTCCCGTAATTCTTCACCACGTGTTGACTTCCGCCAAACTGAATGTTGTTATAATGTTTCTGTTTTTGCTTACCAAGTTTGGTTTCGTAGTAGGGTTTGGGTTGAGAGGCGCATGAAACAAAAAGGAATGCGTACAGACTTAAACCAATTAGCAATAACCTGATAATTGTCTTCATAACTTGCGGCTTTACAGTACATAAATACAGTACTTACCCCACTCATTTCTTTCAATTCGCCTTATAATCTTACTTTTGCATGACCAGTTGCTTTAGCACCCGCTAAAGTGTTGGTTACGAACGCTACATGTATGGAAGAAAAACGAACAGAAATCAGTCAGCTTGGAGAATTTGGGCTTATTGACCGAATCAGTGAATCCTTTGAGTTGAAAAACCCATCGACTGTAAAAGGTATTGGTGATGATGCAGCTGTGATGGATGCGGGCGATCATTACTCCCTTCTCTCCACCGATATGCTGGTGGAAGGCATTCATTTCGACCTTTCGTACATTCCCCTTGCTCACCTCGGATATAAATCTGTGGCTGTTAATGTATCTGATATAGCGGCAATGAATGGAAAGGCCGAACAGATTATTGTGAGTATTGCGATTAGCAATCGGTTCTCCGTACAGGCGATTGATGAATTATATAAAGGCATTAAAACGGCCTGCGAAAGCTACCGTGTTGATTTAGTAGGAGGCGACACAACCTCTTCTTCTTCCGGTTTAATTATTTCTGTTTCTGTTGCAGGGAAAGTGGCAAAAGAAAAAGTGGCTTATCGAAGTGGGGCAAAGCCGGGCGATATTATTTGCGTTACCGGTGATTTAGGGGCTGCCTTTATGGGTTTGCAAATACTGGAGCGGGAAAAGCAAGTGTACCTTACTGACCCTAACATGCAGCCCAATCTTCAAAAGTACGAATACATTGTAGGGCGACAACTAAGACCGGAAGCACGCACTGATATTATTTCTGATCTTGAAGAGAAAGGAGTAAAACCTTCTTCTATGATTGATATTTCTGATGGCCTGGCTTCAGAACTTTTTCATCTTGTTAAAAATTCCGGATATGGCGTGCGCATTTTTGAAGATAAGGTGCCGATCGATAAAGAAACATTTGATACTGCCCTTGAATTTAATTTGGATCCGATTACGTGTGCATTAAATGGAGGGGAAGATTACGAATTATTATTTACCATCAGCCAGGCAGATTTCGAGAAGGTAAAAAACCATGCCGACATCCATATGATCGGCTACATGCATGAAACAAAATCGGCCAATGTATTAATCACAAAACAGGGAAATACCGTGCCGTTGAGTGCACAAGGCTGGAATCATTTCAAGCCGTAATGGTAGAGAGCGGAAGTTTCACTGTAAACTCCGTGCCCGACTCTTCCACACTGGTCACTTCGAGCGTGCCTTTGTTGAGGCTTATGAATTTTTTGCAGAGAAAAAGTCCAAGGCCTGTACCTTTCTCGCTGCTCGTACCTCTTTTTATGGAAGGCTGTTCATCTTTCATTAGTTTGGCGATGTACTCCTGGTTCATTCCTATGCCCTGGTCACGAACTTTGACAATAGCGTGTTGTTGATTTTTATGGATGGTTACATTCACTTCTTTTCCTTCCGGTGTAAACTTTAAGGCATTGGAAACCAAATTACGAACCGACACATAAATCATATTTTCATCCCCCCACACAATTACACTATCATCGCAATGGGTGACGAGTTGAATTTGCTTTTTCTCCGCGGTAAGTGAATATAGTCCTTTGATATTATCGATGATTGTTTTTAATGGTACATCAGAGGGTTCATATTGAATACCGCCCATTTGCGAAAGAGACCAGAACAGGGTGTTATCGATCAGATCGAGTGAATTGGTTACTGACTGGCGAATGGTAGCGGCATGTTTCTTTATTTCTTCTTTCGAGAAAGACCGTGTGTCATCAACCAGTAAGCTTAAAAATCCTTTTAGTGTAGTGAGCGGAGCACGAAGATCATGAGAGAGAATGGAGAAAATCAGATCTTTCTTTTCGTTAAGCACGGCTAATTCCTCGCGTGATCTTTCAATTTCGTGTGTCCTGATTTTAAGCAGCACTTCCAGTTTCTCCTTTTCAAATCGAGCCTGCCTGATGCGTTCACGGATAAGGAGGTAAACTAATCCGATGATTAAAAGTAAAATCAGGGTAATGAACCACCAGGTTTGCCAGAATGGCCATTGAACTTGTATGGGTAAGGCAATTTCACTTTCTGCCCCTCCCAGCGTAATGGTTTTAATGCGCAAAGTATAATTGCCTGGTTTAATGTTGGCGTATTGAAGGATGTTTGATTCGGCCAGCCTCCAGTCAGGTTCGAAGTTTTCAAGCATATAATAGACATCACACCTTTTCGGTTCATTGTAGTTTGGAATCAGGAACGAGATGTCAATATGATTTTGATGATGCTTCAGCACCAGTTTATCAACGTTGTGTAAGGCTTTGTAAGAAATTTCATCATCCTGAAAACTATAGATTTCAGTGTGCGTAATGGAGGGAGAATAGTTAGACGGTGATACAGATATTTCTTCCGGGTCGAAAATGTTAATACCATTAATTCCACCGAAAACAAGATCACCGTTAGTACACCGGGTGTGGGCAAGACGGTTGAATTCCTCGTTTTGCAATCCTTCTGAAGGGCCAAAATTCAAAAATGTTTTCTGGTCAGGATTATACTTTGAAATCCCCCGATTGGTGCTTAGCCACAGATTTCCATCTTCATCGGGCAAAGTCGAATAGATGGTATTATTAGGAAGGCCATCTTCTTCAGTTAAATTAATAAATGCTGGTGTGTCCAGCGACTTCAAATCCATTACCCAAAGTCCGGTGTTGAACGTTCCAACCCAGAGTTTTTCCTTGTGCTCATAAATCGACAATACCATGAAATAGGTTCCTTTGGGTCTTCTGGTATTGTTTTGAATAGCGAAGAATTGAAACTTACCGGTACCGGGATCAAAGAGCGAAAGTCCACCTGACACGCCCAGCCAGATTCGCTCCAGGCTATCCACATAAATGCACGTTACGTTCACTACACGCTCCTTGCCGGTTGAAAAATCAGTATACACCTTTACCGAATTTGTTTTCAGATTATACTGTAAAAGCGCGCCACTTTGAATCAGGTATAAATAATCCTGAACCTTTAACACTTGCCGCACCATTCGGTTCTGCGTTTGAGTTTGAAGCGGCTTGAAGTAGCTAAATGTTTTTCTTTGTTTATCGAGTTGAAGCAAGCCAATGGAAGAGCCAACCAGAAGGGTGCGGTTATCCAGGGGTTGAAAGTAAACGGGAACAACCGGATTTGTGTTTTTATTAACCGTTACTTTAATTTTTTCAATGGTACCCTTTTTCCGGTTGAGGATGTTTACGAATCCACCATCTGT
>JAKEEN010000098.1 GCA_022616575.1 Flammeovirgaceae bacterium | reverse complement strand
CCAGAGGCTGCAAAATCATGGGGGGAATACGTAAGCTAAGGCAATTAAAATCGATTTTCTTGATAAAGCGAAGCCGCGGGCCGAAACGTACTTGTTGTATTCTGATATAATTGTCGATGAAATCAATTTCATGCAACAACTTCACCATTTGGTCTCCATGAGAGTCGAGAGCATAACGAAAAATATCAGATAACTGAGTGATTACTTTGCGCGCCTGTTCTTTGCTGGATCCAACCAAGGTGTTGATTGAATTAAGTGTATTAAATAAAAAATGTGGATTGATCTGCGATTTAAGCAGTGAGAGTTGCATCTCCCGATTCTTAATGGCCAGTTCGCTTTTTTCCTGCTCCTGCTTTTGTAATCCCTGAAAATAACGAATCACATAATAAACAGCCGATGTGATTACATATTGATCATTAAAGTTCAGCCCTTCCCATTTTAGCAACCCAACTATGTGTTCTTTCCAGTTGTCGAAATAAACAAACCCCTCCACATAATCTTCAATGTAATATGAAACACTGCCCATCAGCAGAAAGTACACAATAACACCTAAAACGTGTCCGGCTATCTGAATGTAGAGGTTAAACTGAAAAAGAAAATCACTGTATATAAGTATAAGCAACAGCATCACACACAATGCTTCAAACAGGTAGAGGCTATTCCAAAACACATAGGATGAGAATTGAGGCTGCACCCGCCACTCGATGATTGTTCCCACCGTAATGTTGATAGCATACCAGAGGCACAGAAGAAGATAAGCTCTCTTCCAGATGGGTGGTATCTTATCCAGGTTGAACATTGGGTCGACAAATTGCATTCTAAAGTTACACAGAAGAACAAAATAGCGATCAGGCTGTAGCAATTACCGATAAAACCTCAAAAATGCAGATAATATTACGAGCGGTTTGAAAGATTTCCCTGATTCAGCAATTTTGACCCGATATCATGAAAAATCTCTTATTTATTCTTGCCGCGTTGATCGGAACCGGGGCATGGGCCCAGAACATCACCTTATCGGGAAAAGCAATAGACCGCGAAAACAAGGAACCGCTCGTGTTTGCCTCCATTGGCATTAAAGGGAAATCGCTCGGAACGGTGACCAACCTACAGGGAGATTTTGATTTTCACTTCCCCAATGAAAATAAAAACGATATCCTGGTAATCAGCATGATCGGATACAAAAACTATGAGGCCCCTATCTGGTCGCTGAGCCTGGACCAGAAAAATACTTTTGAGCTGGATAAATCAACAACCCTCTTGAACGAGGTAGTCATTGCTGACTCCATGAGCGGCAACGAAATATTGGCGCTGGCGTGGGCAAAAATTGATCGAAATTTTCCGAACAAACCGTTTGCGCTTGAAGGTTTTTACCGTGATATGAAAAAGGTTGGGGGCACTTACTTCTCTTTACTAGAAGCCGCTGTGAAAGTATTTGATGAAGATTATGCCGAGCCACGAAATAAATTCAAGCTGCGCGAGCGCGTAAAATTAATTGAAGTTAGAAAGAGCCTGGGGTATGAAAGCCGGTTCACCAGTTTTTTTGATCAGCGGAATTTGTTGGAAGACATGCTGCTGCACAACTGTATACGTTACCGGCAACTTATCCCTGAAGACGGTATATTTTATAAAATGAACCGGGAAAAAGATTCCTATTACAACGGACATGAGGTTTATGTGATCACACACACAAAGCATTTTTCAATGAAAATATTCATTGATAAGACAGACTTCTCCATCATCCACCTGGAGCATGATGAAAAACTGCCTTTGCCCGTTCGGGCCACGGAAAGCAAGCGAAAAAATCTATTAAGCCGTTTTCAGGGTGCCGTTAAAGTTATCGATTTTAAAAAATTTGAAGGCAAAATGTATCTCAATTATATGACCGTTACGTCAAAGGTAAATTGGTACGATATCAACACAAATGAATTAAAATTCGAAACAGAGCTGATCCAGCAACTGGTAGTGAACCACGTATATCCAAACTACAATGAACGCATTGGTGCCACAGAAAAGATGAGAGATTATAGTCTGCAATATCAAAACCGGGAGTACAACAAAGAGTTTTGGGACAACTACAACATCATCAAAGAATCGCCCCTTGATGAAAAAATAATTGCCGACCTGGAGAAGGTTGGGTCACTGCAGGAGCAGTTTGAGGAGAATTGATTGGATATCACTGTTGCCCCTGGCTCAGGTATAAGTATAAAACTATAGCCCCGAAAATGACAAAGCCGATAATGGCGGGGGTAGCCCTCCTCTGAAAAAAGAATTTAACATTGGTATGGTAGCTATGATAGGCACTGACGATGCGACCTGTCTTGTGGTCATACTCGTATGACTGAAAAGTTTTCATGATTTTGTGATTTAAAGCCTTACCTAATTTACGTAACTCATCATGGGTTCGGTTGCCAATCATTGCCCATATCCTCTTTTACTTTTGGCAGAAAGTCATAAAGTTTGATTTTCACTTCATTTAAGTTGCATTTTTCGCAAAAACACTTAAATTGAATCAAATTCAATTGCAAAAAATGCAAAAAGGATCTTTTGCTTCCGAGGCTGATAATATCCAGGGATCCTTCCTTGAACAGGTTCGTAAAAAACTTTCCCCAAACATTTCGCTGGCCGATGAGTTGGCCGAAGTTTTAAATATCAGTCGCGATAGTGCATACCGCAGAATTCGCGGGGAAACGATCTTGTCGCTGGATGAAGCGAAAATTATCTGCAATAAATACAAGCTTTCGATCGACTCTTTGCTCTCAACTAACGGTGAGTTAGTGTCATTCTACCACCGGGTTGCTTACCATAAAAATTTCGACTTTGACACATGGTTAAAATCTATCCTGGCAAGCCTTGATATGCTCAAGTCATTTCCGCAAAAAGAAATAATCTATTACGCCAAAGACCTGCCCATATTCCACTTCTTTCAGTTTCCGCGATTGGCTGCTTTTAAAATTTTCTTTTGGACCAAAACGTTTGCACCCGAAAGAAAAATGACGGGTGAAAAGTATGACCAATCCTTAGTTGCCAAAGAAACATTGACCCTGGCTGAGCGTGTATGGGATCGATACTCAACAATTCCCAGTACAGAATTGCTGAGTTATGAATGCTTGAACATTACACTTCGTCACATCGAATATGCTTTTGAATGCGGTTCATTTTCTGACCGGCAAGAGGCCCTTGACCTGTGCGAAGATTGTGCACGTATGATGAATAACCTGAAAAGCCAGGCAGAGAATGGATTGAAGACAACCGTTGATTCAACAACACCGGGCGCACCCTTTAATCTCTATCACAATGAGGTTCTCATTGGTGACAACTCACTTTTATTCAAATTAGGAGACAAGCGTCTTACCTTCATCACGCACAACAATTTCAATATTCTCTCTACGGATGATCCTACGTTTTGTAAGCTTACCGAAGAGCACATCGACAACATGTTGAATAAGGGTACACCCATCAGCCACACTGCTGAAAAAGAGCGCAGTAAATTCTTTAATGTAATGCAGAAGAAAATCGACTATGTAAAAAGGAGAATTGGCTAACGAAGCGTACTCAGCGTTTCCTTTAATCTCTTAAGCGCTTCTCTTAAATCTTTTTCAGAAGCCGCATAACTAAGGCGAATACATTTCTCATCGCCAAACGCTCCGCCTGGCACAAGGGAAACATGCGCTTTCTCTAATAGATACAAACACAGATCATCGCCATTCTTAATGGTTCTTGATCCGTCTGTCTTGCCATAATAAAAACTCACATCCGGAAAAAATTAAAAGGCACCTTGCGGAAAGTTTGCCTTAACGCCTGGGATTTCTTTTAACAAATCATAGACAATCTGTCTTCGCTTTCTATACTCATCTACCATCTTGTTAGTAGGTTCAATCGCTCCGGTAATTGCCGCCAGTGCCGCACGCTGCGCAATTGAGCAATTGGCTGAAGTTAACTGACCTTGAATTTTATTACATCCGTCAGCTATCCACTTCGGTGCTGCCACATATCCTACTCTCCAACCTGTCATGGCAAATCCTTTTGCAAACCCATTAACTGTTATGGTTCTTTCAAACATTCCAGGGAAGGAAGCAATACTCACCCGCTCGCCCGTAAAAATGATGTGCTCATAAATTTCATCGGCAATTACCAATATGCTTTCATGTTTCAGAATCTCATGGGCAATTGCCTGTAATTCCGCCTTAGAAAAAACCGATCCTGTTGGATTACATGGAGAAGAGAAAATAACAATACGCGTCTTTTTAGTTATTGCTTTTTCAAGTTGTTGAGCTGTTACCTTAAAATCGTTTTCTAGTCCACCGTTCACCAACACCGGTGTCGCTTCAGCCAATCTTACTAAGGCATCGTAGCTCACCCAAAAGGGTGAAAAAACAATTACTTCATCATCCGGGTTCAGAAGTGCCAGCATGGCATTGGCTATTGATTGCTTAGCCCCATTCGAGACAACAATATTTTCCGCCTTATATGGAACACCGTTTTCTTTCTGGTACTTAGCTGCAAGCGCCTCTCTCAAATCCTGATAGCCGGCCACCGGGGGGTAGGCAAAATACTTTCCATCATCGATTGCTTTCTTGGCTGCTTCGCAGATATGTGTTGGCGTTTTAAAATCCGGTTCGCCAAGGCTCAGGCTGATAACATCAATACCCCTTGATTTAAATTCGCGGGCTTTAGCCGCCATGGCAAGCGTGGCAGATTCCTGAATGGCTTCAATGCGATTGGAAAGTTTGTTCATAGAAAAATTTTGAGGCTTGAAGTTAGAAGATAGAAGTTGGAACTAAAAATCAAGCTAATTAAAAAGCGTACGCCCGGCAATGCTTCTTCCTAATGTAATTTCATCAGCGTATTCAAGGTCACCTCCAACCGGCACACCGCGTGCAATCACCGTAACTTTTAGAGGCAACCCCTTAATTCGCTTGTGGATATAAAATGCTGTCGTGTCGCCCTCCATGGTCGGACTTAATGCCAGAACAACTTCCTTAATTTCTGAATCCGCTGCATTAAGCCGGTTTATTAGTGATTCGATTTTTAAATCAGTAGGTCCAACTCCCTGAATAGGAGAAATGATTCCTCCCAGCACGTGGTATATTCCGTTATACTGCGAAGTATTTTCAATGGCCATTACATCTTTAGATTCTTCCACCACACACAACAAACTTTTATCGCGCTTGTGGCTGGAGCAAATTCCGCACACTTCAGCATCACTGATATTATGACATTGGTTACAAAAACGAATTTTCGATCGAAGATTATTGAGCGCTTCTGTCAATGAGAATGTGCTGGCTTCGCTCTCTTTAATTAAATGAAGAGCTAAACGCAGCGCAGTTTTCTTTCCTATACCCGGAAGCTTGGAAATCTGGTTTACGGCTTCTTCAATAAGTTTGGAAGGATAATCCAAATGATTTTAGATTTACGGTTTACGGTTTACGATTTACGATTTTACAAATCATAAAATCTTAGCGTCTATACCTGCCTCACAAATAGCATCGCGCATCGGTTTCAAAAACTGGTAGGTTCCGGACTTAACCGCGCATTTCCCTTTATGATGAATGAGCCAGGTGCACTGTTCAGCTTGTTCGGGAGAGTGTTTGCATACACGAATCAGTGTTTCAATCACGTGATCAAACGTATTGAAATCGTCATTGAAAACGACCAACTCCATGATCTCGGTAGTTTCAATCGCCTCCAGTTCCTCTACTAAAACCTGTTCCTGATATGAATTGCTAATCATGGCATTTTTGATCCTACAAAAGTAAACAATTCATGTGATTTTTGGATTTCCAGAATTTTACCCATTGATTTAACCTCTTTACTATACTATATGTCACCGGTTTTTGTTGCCATTGTTATTTTGATCTATTTTTCAGCCCTCATTCTTATTTCCTTCCTCACATCAAAGGGCGCCACCACAGATACTTTTTTTACAGCTAACCGGCAGTCGCCCTGGTACCTGGTTGCCTTTGGTATGATCGGAGCTTCGTTATCGGGCGTCACTTTTATTTCCGTGCCTGGCAATGTTGGTAAAATTGGTTTCGGATATTTTCAAATTGTGCTTGGCTACCTGGTAGGCTATTGGGTGATCATACTGATATTGATGCCCTTATATTACCGCCAGCAAGTTGTTTCGATCTATTCATATTTAGAGCAACGCTTTAGTTTTTGGTCGCACAAAACAGGTACATTTTTCTTTTTGGTTTCCCGCACGATTGGTTCATCACTCAGGCTTTATCTGGCAGCTACAGTTCTCCAACTTTTTTTATTTGATGCCTGGGGCGTTCCTTTTGGGGTGACGGTGGCTACCACCATCGCGTTGATCTGGGTTTATACATTCAAAGGTGGGATCAAAACCATTGTGTATACCGACACGTTTCAAACATTTTTTTTAGTGTCAGCCGTTTGCATTACAGTGTATTTGATTTCTGATAAGATGGGCTTATCCTTTTCAGCGCTCATCACCGAAATTCAAGACAGCAGCTATTCTAAAATATTCTATTTTGACGATGTAAATTCTACGCTCTTTTTTCCGAAGCAATTTCTGGGGGGTGCTTTTATCGCAATCACTATGACGGGCATGGATCAGGAGATTATGCAGAAGAACCTGACCTGTAAAAACCTGGGCGAGGCTCAGAAAAACATGTTTTGGTTTAGTTTGATTTTGGTTATTGTAAACCTTTTATTCTTAACGCTCGGTGCACTGCTCTATTTATATAGCGCAAAGAATAACCTGAGTATCCCTGCTGTAAGTGACGAGCTCTATCCGCGGTTGGCCTTAAACGAGTTTGGTTTAATGGCAGGAATTTTCTTTTTACTCGGGATCACAGCTTCTTCTTATGCCAGTGCCGACTCTGCCTTAGCAGGATTAACCACATCGTTTTGTATCGACTTCTTAAACTTTAAGAACAAGGCAGAAAATGAAAAAAGAAAACAAAAGTTCATCGTACACATTTCATTTTCAGTTTTATTCTTAATCATTATAGTCGTCTTCAAAGAAATTAATGAACGCTCCGTGATTGATGCCGTTCTCAATGTGGCAGGTTATACCTATGGCCCATTACTGGGACTTTTTTCGTTCGGGTTACTCACGCGAAGGCAGGTAACTGATAAACTTGTTCCACTGGTGTGTGTACTTTCGCCTGCACTTTCTTACCTGATAAGTGTAAACTCTGAATGGCTCCTGAATGGATATAAATTCGGAATCGAAATTCTAATCGTTAATGGACTCATCACCTTCGCGGGACTTTGGATTATTTCACACAAAGAAAAAATCAAGTGATCCTATTATCAAGATCAAAAAGGAAAAGGCCGCTCCTTTCGAAACGGCCTAAACCCGATTAAAACCAACCCGTCAATTTTCTTATTTGCCTCTTGTATATAGGTACTCTTCTTTTTCATCCCCTTTTGTAAGGCGCACGATATAATTACCTGCTTTTACATCGCAGAAGTCAATAATTAACTTTCTCTTTCTAAGGCGTTGCGTTGTTACTACATCGCCATTGGAGTAAAGTACCTCCACTTTAGCACCTACCAGTTTTTTATCAGTCTTTAAGACCATCAGGTTTTTATATTTTGAGGGCACTACCTCCGTGGTGGCTTCAAAAACTTTTGCCTGAGTTGCAATGGCTGCTAAAAGACCCAAACCGATAATTGAAATCTTTACTAAGGTTTTCATAGGACTTGAGCTTTGAAGGGCTTAACTGCCAACCTCGTGCCATGTAAGAAATCAACCTTTTTTAAAAGAAATTGGAGATTTAGATAAGGCTTTTTCCTGATTTGGGATTCGGTTTTCCGGAAATGGCTAAGAAAGTTCGATTGATGGGTCCCAATAAACCTCTTTGAATTGCTGAATTCGGTCTTTTACCACTTTGATACCTTCTTTCTCAAGGCGCTTCTGCATGGTGTAAGGTGTAGCAAAATGGTGCTTACCGGTGAGCATACCCATCCGGTTCACCACCCGATGAGCAGGCACGCCTTTTGGGCATCCATGCATAGCCCAGCCTACCATGCGTGAACTCATTTTCGTGCCAAGGTAATTGGCTATTGCTCCATAGCTGGTTACTCTGCCCTTCGGTATGAGTTTTACAACCTCATATACATCCAGAAAAAAATGATGTTCCTTTTTTACGTTTTTTTTACCCGGCATAGTATGAGCGATTCTACTTGCTAAATTTACGCCCCAATTCGATTTACCTAAACCGTGAAGAAATTTCTTTTGAGCCTTGTAGTTGGCTTAAGCCTTTTTCCTTCTAAGGCTCAACAACTGATATTACCCGATTCTGCCGGATGGAATATGTTGTTGGAAGGAAAAGAACTTTCGTTTCAACTAAAATCTGACCGGCAGGAGGAAGTTCGCTTTTCCCTTGAGGCTAGTAATGACCTTGGTATTTCATTCGACTCTATCGGAAATTTTAAATGGACACCTTCTTATGAATTGGCCGATCGGGTTTCTAAAACAAAAGACATCACTATAATCTTCCAGGCCAACTGGAGAGATGGTAAGCGAATTCGCAAGCCTGTTACGTTTGTAATCATGCATGTAAACCGTGCACCCATAGTTGAGGAAATGCCTGTTTTCTATGTGAAGCAATCCTCACAAAATAATTATCAGATTTCTTCAGATTATGTGTTTGATCCGGATGGTGATCCGCTTGTATTCAAACCCAGTGTTTCGCAAATGCCTGAGGGCGCGAAGTTAAGTTCGCAGGGACTTTTTACCTGGGCCTTGTCAAGAAGTCAGTTCAATGCATTACGAAGCAATCCGCTTTCGCTTGAGTTTGTAGTGCAGGATCAGCCCGACAAAGGAGAAACCATCGGGAAAATAAAAATTGCCCAAACTCAGCTTGATTTACCGCCTGAATTGTTAATCGTTCCAAGCGATTCAGTTTTCACTTTAAAGGAAGATGAAACGCTGAATCTGAAAATATATATTTCCGATCCAAATGGTGACGACAATGTTCGCAATGCGGGGTTTGTAAGCAGTGACACACGAATTCAAAATTCAATCTTAAAAGAAAACACACACTTGCAATATGAACTCACCTGGATGCCCGGCTATGAGTTTGTTCAGGAAGTGCAAAAACAAATAGATGTTGATCTCACTTTATTTGCTTTGGATAAATCGAACAATCGTGCCCAGCGAAAAATAAAAATCAAAATTCAGGAAACTGAAAACGTTGCTGAGAAAGATAACCTGCAGTACCAGAAATATAAAAACAATCTGGTGTCTGCCGTTGAGCTTTTACAACTCTTGGATGAGAACCAGAAAAAACTGAATGAAGATTACAAAAAAGCGAAGCGTGGCAAAAAACATCGTTCCATAGTCAATGCTTCGTTAGGCGCAACCACTGGTTTTTCGCCTATCTTTTTAGAGAATGACCCCAATGCCAGTAAGATTGTTTCGGGGGTTGGCGGGACAACGGTGCTTACGCTCAACACCCTTGAAGCCACTGAAGTAATTGGAAAATCGAAAGATGACATTATGGACAAAATCAAAATCAATGTGGATATCCGTAACCGGACTCAGGCTGCCGGTGACGAGTTTGCGCGAAAGTTTGCATTAAAGTCAGCCAGAAGAACGCAGGATTTTGAAAAAGAGATTGAAAAACTCCGGTTAGTCATCAATGATCAGCGTATTGTTTTACTTGAACTTGATGCCTATAAAAAGAACCAGGTCCCTGTTGAAAGTCGTGAAATAAAGCGCACTTTCCCTGATTATTCAGAGGAATGATTGGTTTACTATTTGTCAAAAAAGAAGAAACCTCTACATTTGCAGTCCAAATTTTTGAATAAACCCGATTAGAGGAGTGGTAGAGTGGTTTATTGCACCGGTCTTGAAAACCGGAGACCCTTCACGGGGTCCGGGGGTTCGAATCCCTCCTCCTCTGCCAAGTAAAAGTCAAACACAATCAAAACCTCGAAATCGTAATGATTTCGAGGTTTTTTGTTTTTAGGGCATACCAAAAACAACCAAAAATTCGCAATCCCTTGGTACCAGTAGTGGTACCAAACTTTCAGACGGAAAGTTGGTACCAAAACGAGGTCAAAGTGCTGAAAATCAACATGTTCGACCATCGCGCATCTTGATTTAAGCATCCTGGAAAGGATACTTTAACCAATTAAACTAAGGGATATATGAGGCAAACAATTTCAGTTAAGTTTTTCGCAAGAAAAGACCGCGCAAAGGATGATGGTTTGGTTCCAGTTTTCATGAGAATTGGAATAGGACTTAAGCGCATAAACATCATCACCAAGATTTATGTAAAACCTGCCGACTGGTCTGTTCAAAACTGTAAACTAAAAACCAACAACGAGGAATCGCGAAGGATAAACAAGATGCTTGAAGGCTTCAAGTTGAAAGCTTTTGATCATCAACGAGAGTTGATGACCGAAGGAAAGGAAATCACCTTGGACAATCTTAAAGCAAAGTGGTACGGAACATCTATCGCACGTCCACGAATGTTGATGGAGGTTTTCAAACAGCACAATGAGCAAATGGAAGCTCTTGTCAATCGTGAGTTCTCACCGCTAACACTGGAACGTTATGAAACCTCAT